>JAJKIL010000034.1 GCA_021154515.1 Niastella sp.
AGAAAATACCTTTCATTTTCTTTTTTAACGTATCCGTGTCAAGGGTAGCCAGGTAGTTGGTAGGCTCCCAACCATTGCCGGAAGGTTCAATAAAAGGATTGGTGAGATTCAGGTTCAGCCAGCCTTTTTCCATTCTGAAAATGGTATACCCTTTTCTGGTTAAAAATGCAGCTATCTCAGAGGGATAGGGCTCATGGTCCTCGTAAACAATATTGGTGATCTTTTTATTTTCAATGATCTGCTCAGCTCCTTTAAGAACGGTTAGTTCATGCCCCTCTACATCTATCTTAAGCACATTGATGGTAGCGCCAGGCTCAACCATATCATCCAGTTTACGCAGATCTATTTTGATGGCATTGGTTGAATGAGTGCCATTTTTTACATAGGCCACGCCCTGGTTATAAGTAAATGATTCAGGCAATTCCAGGTAGCCTTCTTTATTTGAATCTGATAAGGCGAAAGGGTAGAGCGTTGTGTTGGGATAATGGTTGTTCCGGATATTCCTGTTGAGCCTCTTAAGAATGATGGGGTTGGGCTCAAATGCCCATACTTTACCCTGCGAACCTGATCTATAGGAACAGAGACTGGTGATGAACCCGATATTGGCGCCTACATCCAGCACAAAATTACCAGGCTCGATCAGGCGCCACAGTGTTTCGCTTAATGCCAGATCATAGATCCTGGTGTTGTAAATGGAATTGCCAATGGTTTCCTGGGTGTCGATCTCTATTGAATGGCCCCACGGTGTTTTTTGGTTAATGATGCCCTGCCCGGGTTTGTTAAATAACTTCTTAACAACCGAGTGCAAACTGAAATAGTATTCAGGTCTCTTTATATAATGTATGATGCTTTTTTTGCTCCGGAAAACAGGCATTTTGCGGAGTATTTTACTTGATCCGGTTAATGTTTCGATTACGACTGACATAAATTTAATTCATTGACCTGTAAAATCAAATTACCTCAAGAAAGTTTTTGCGCTTTTTCACCATTCGCGCCGGGTTGCCGGCATATACGGTCCAGGGCTCCAGCTGCCTGGTTGCCAAACCGGCAGCGCCCAATACACTGCCTTCTCCACAATGAATGCCGGGCAGTACGATTGCTTTTGCTCCAATCCAAACATAAGGTTCCATTACTATTTCTTTTTTAATATAGGTAAAAGCTTCGCTGTTATAGTCGTGCGTGGCGCCGCAGATAAAGGCCTGTTGTGATAGTACGGTATGATGGCCCAGGCGAAGGCCACCCGGGTTATAGATCTCTGCACCGGGTCCTATTGCCACCGCTTCGCCTGTTTCAAGCAACCAGGGCGCCCATATTTTGCACGTTGGGTAAATGAAATTGTTGGGGCCTATTCTGGCGCCAAACAACCGCAGGAACCAGATCCGCCATTTATGCATGGGGTTGGGTGTCCATTTACAGAAAATGAACCATACCGTGCTCCAGCAATACCGCCTCAGTTTATTCGTAAAAGGGAACACCGGGCGTAAATAAGGATCAGGGCTATTTACATCGTGGTTCGAAAGCAATGTTATCATAATGGTATATTAGACGGCTGTTTAGCCGGTTTGTGATCGATGCCTAATGCCCGCAACATTCGCTTGGTGGCCATTTCAACTGAAAATTGTCTTTCATAACATTGTTTGGCCCTTACCCCCATCAGCTGCTGTTGTTCAGTACGCAGCGACATCCACCTGTTCAGTAATGACAGGGTCCCTGTTGCTGTATCATCTTCTGCCAGCCCTCCCTGCATTTCAATTACTTCGCGCCAGATATTCACTTTGTTGGAGATGAGTGCAGGCGTGCCACAGGCCAGGGCTTCTACCAGCGCCATCCCAAAGTTTTCCTGGTGGCTGGGCAGGATAAAGGCATCTGCACAATAAAAAGCACCCCACCTGGCATCGCTATTGAGCATCCCGGGAAATGCAACCAGGAATTTTAACAACCGGGAGGTGGCAATAATTTTTTTTATTTTCTTACCATAGGGTGTATCCAATCCGGGTCCGGCAATTACCAGCATGGGGAATGGATAGTTTTCCGAAGTATTGTCTTCTGAATAATCAATGGCAATTTTATCATATGCTTCAAGCAACAGGTCAACACCTTTCTTTTCATCTATTCTTCCCAAAAAAAGCAGGTAATTTCTGTTTATTACTTCGGGGCATCTGTTCAGGAAAGCCTTTTGCATATTTTCAGTAAAAAGCGGAGGTTCCTGTACACCCAACCCTACTACTGCCGTATGCCTGGGTTTATAGGGCCTGAAAGGCTGGCTTGCCCGGGTTTGTTCTTCAAGGCTGGTGAACAGGATACCATTAGCTCCATTCACGAGTTTATTTTCAATGAATTTCCAATAACACCAGTTCCGGATGGCTTTTAACCTTCTTGCCTGTACGGCCTGAAACCAGGGATCAAGCATGCCATGTGGCATTACATACACTGCCGGTACCCAGGCTACTCTTTTTTTAAGTTCCCTGAATAATGTCTGCACGGCGTAACCATGATATTGCCATAGCCCGTGAACAATCACTATATCAAAGCGGAGATAATTTAATTTCAGCCAGGGTTTTAATTGAGGGGAATAATACCAGGCGCTTCTCCCTTCGCCAGGGGTATGAATAACGAATGCTTCTTCTTTAAGGAATGGCGCCTGTGGATTATCCAGGGTAATCACTTCATTGTAAAAGCCCAGATCCTGCAGTCCACCAACAATGGTGCGGATGGCCTGTGCCACCCCGCCAAGCCGGGGATCTAATTTACCTGCTATGTGAAGTATATTCATGCGGGTGGTGGTTGTAATGCCTGTTGAAGTCGTGTTCATGTGCGGGCAATGTGTATTAAACGACAAACCCGTCTGACCGACTGAAATATTTTGCTTCTTTAGGAATGTCTGACAACATAGTTGCCGGTACACCTCCATATAATTTCCATGGTTCGGTATAAGGTTTATTCAGCAGCGATTTGGCGCCCAGCACCGAGTAGGGAGGCAGGTTACAACCTCCCAGTATTACAGCGTTTGTACCTACAAATGTGTACTCGCCTATATGGATAGGCGCACTGTGCTGCCGGTTCTCGAACAGATCAATGGAATGTGTGAGCAATTGCGACTGGTAGCCGGCAATTGTTGCAAACCGGCCTATTGTAATCAGGTTGGTGCAATCGATATGGTGGTTCTTTGTAATAAAAGCGTATTCGCCTACATCCAGCGCCGCCTTGCGGGTGGGTTGGTGGCCGAAGTGCTGATGACGGTTGTTGCATTTGGTGGAAAGACCGGTGATCCAGTTTCCCCGGCCGATGCCTGAATGAGCGCCCATCGATATCTGATCGAGGTGGATGGCCACTGTAAAATGACCTATGGAAGCGCCTGCTTTCATTATCAGCTTGCCGGGAAATACCCAGGCCAGCCCGATCCTTGCGGCCGGGTGAATTTCAAAACCAAACAACCTGTTCAGCCACCTTCTTCTTAAGGGCCAGGGAAGAAAAAAGCTGACAATCTTTAACAGCATGCCGGGTAGTTTTTATTATGACAGGTGCAAATTCAAATAGGCGTGGGTCATTCTTGATACATTGAAACGTCTTGCGTTCTCAAATCCTTTTCCGATCAGTTCCTCCCGCGTTTTTTTGTTTTGGAGCGATAGGAATGCGTCGGCAAAATCTGCTGGTCTTACCGGGTCGGCGTGTAAAGCAGAACCGCCGCTTACTTCGGGCAGCGGGTTCAACGAACTGGCTATAACCGGAGCGCCGCATGCCTGGGCTTCAATGACAGGCCAGCCAAAACCTTCTGACAGGGATGGAAATACGAATGCGGCGCAGGTGCTGTAAAGCGCTACGAGGGTAATATGGTCAGGGCTTACAACAGAGGCGATCCGGTGCTTTAAACCTAAGGTGCCCGCATAGGTAATCAACTCTTTTTCCAATGGCTCACCGGCGAAACAGATCATTCCATTCCAACGGCTGCCCAGCACCATCAGCATATCAATAAGCAACTTACGGTTCTTACGCGGTAAACCCGAGCCCACATGCAGCAGATATGGATGCACCGGATCAATTCCTGCCTTCCTGACTAGTGCGCCGGCTTCTTCTTTGGGAAGGGGCCAAAAGTTAGCATTGAATGCATTATAGATCACCATCCAGTTCTTTGAATGATCTTTCGGATGAATATTGTCAAGTGCGCACAATTGCTGGTAAGTAGTCCAGGAAACAGCTGCCAGCTTGTGTGCATTGGTAAGGTTGTTGAGGATCCAGTTCTGCAAAATTCTGCCGGTTTTTGAGGCGCTTACACAGGCGTCTGCATAGCCGAGCGCACCGCGAATGGCCAATACATCATGGCAGGTGATAACAGTTCTGTGAACCGGCAACGGCTTCAGGTAATAGGAGTTGGAGTGATCGCAAATATGAAAATGAATATTTGCCGAATGATATTTTTTATGCAGCATGCGAATATGGAGGATAACAGGAAACAGGATCCATTTGTCTATATACCCCATCCATTTACCCGGGCCCGTGGTGGTTGATCTAAACAGTTTACCAAAGAAAACAACGGGCCGCCAGATGGTTGCAGTATGCCCTTCTTTTGATAAACCGGTAGCCAACATATTCGCAAAGCGTTCCATGCTTTGCTGTTTATCTTGTACATAATTACCAATTAAAATGAAACGCATGGCTGGGATGTTTTTCTTGTTCCGAACGAAGCCGCCATCAATCCGCTGATCAGTATTGAAAAACCGAGTGCTGTCGGTTGCGCCCAACCGCCTTGCGCCAGATTCATTAAACCAAAGCTTGCCAGCATCCAGGGCAACAGATCGCCGGCAGTCATTTTTTGGTAGGCAGCTATTGCCATCCGGGCAGTTAATAAAACCCGGATGAGTATTACTGACAGTCCGGGTAAAGGTCCCATTTCGCCAATGAGCCTTCCCCATTCCCCCTCAGAAATCAGGAATATTTGTTTGCCGGTTAACAGCTGGGCGCCTACGTTGGTGCCCATTCCCAGTCCATACCCAAAAAAAGGCTGGTCACCCGACTGGGCAAGCGCTCCGAACATCCCGCCCATATAGCGATCAATGAGCACCCCATGCAGCCCGCCTTCCACTTCATTGGCAGTATCAAAACGGGCACTGAACGCGCCGAACGCGGTCTGGAAAAGAGAAGTATTGCTTATCAGCGCCAACACAATAGTTCCGCCTATCAGTGCTACGATCATTTTGCTCATATATTTTGGCATGCGTGAAACTGCCAGTAAAGTAAATGCCAGCGTCAGGGCTACCTGAAAGAATAAACCCCGGCTTATGGAAAGCGGAATGGACGCGAACAGGGCCAGGGTGGCGCCTACCAGCAGCAGGCGGTTAATGAGTTTGGGATTGAGCCAGAAAAAAAAGACAAAGGCGCCCACGAGGTTGTAAAAGAGCGTTACCCCGTTTGTAAAGGAGAAGGTGCCGGGCGGACGCATGAAATTAAGTGCGCCCGGAAATCCCCCGCCGTCGGTGTCGCCGGCCATGCCTTTGTTTACTGTAGCAGTTTCCGGACTAAAGAATTGCAATGCGATCAACAGGGTCATCGGCAGGGAGATCAGCAGGGTTATCTTTCCCATTTGAATGACATCTTCCCGGGTAAATACAGCTGCAAAAACAAAGATCAGTGGAAAATGAAAAAGCAGGATGCGGGCGCCGAACAGGGCAACCATTGCATTGCCATGCCCCCAAAAAATGGTGGTGATGATACCCAGGACGGCTACAAATACCATGGCTGTCAGGAACCCGTTCCTGGGTAAGCGTCTTTCTCGCCAGCATAATAAAACCAGCCATAGGGCCACAGGATCACGCACTATCAGCAGTGGCATGGCCAATCCCGGCATCACCCATTTCCTGATCGCACCTTCAAAGATCAAAAGAAAATAATACAGCCAGATGCCGGTCTTCAACCACTGTAATACGCGGCCCCTTTTGCGTTGTTGTGCATGTATTTCAAATTCAGCAAAAGCAGGTGTGTATGGTGCTGATAATGCTATCGCCATATTTTTTCCAGGTATATGCTGCTGCATGTAGTTTGGCTTTTATCCCCATTTCTATAATTGCTGCACGGTTATCGAGCAGCCAGTTCAGTTTTTCGGCTATCGTTTCGGGTGATCGGATAGGGATCAGAAAACCGGTACTGCCATCCTGCTTTATCAGGTCTTCCCCGCCGGTGTTGGGCGTAATGATCAGCGGTAGCCCCTGGCTCATAGCTTCCTGCATTACCAGGGCCCGGCCTTCCACAATAGAAGGAAGGCAAAATACGTCGCAGGATCTCATGAGCGCCAGTACCTGTGGGTTAGGCCTGCCTGCTTCATAAATGAAGTGGGGGCATTCTTTCCTGTAAAATTCCATAGGCGCTTCAGGCGATCCCATCACTACCAGTTCAATATCCCGCCTGTTAAGCAGGCGCATGGCTGTAAACAGATCCCCCAGGCCTTTCCGCTGGCTCATAGAGCCCGCGAAAAGTACACGCAGCGGTTTTTTAAAATTTTTACGTGTTGGTTCTTCTTTGTCTGTTACCGGCATGGGCGATCCAAATGGAGCCATGATTATCTTTTTATTTTTTGCCCAGTCGGGCAAAGAATTTTCCACAAAAGAGCTGGGCCCTACTATAACATCAGCTAATTGAAGTTCCTGTGTTTTCCTTTCCAGTTTTTCAGGCGAATCCTGTATGCCGCCTTTTAGTGTAAGGGCCCAGCCCGGCAGCCGGAGCGCTTCTTCCTTTAATAGCCTCCGGGCGGTTTTCCAATAGGCAATGGGCAGATCATAGACACAGGTAAGGCCAAGTGCTTTGGCCTGCTTGAAAGTAGCAAGGGCGCCATCTTCATACGCATACACAAGGGAAACACCATGCTTGTGTGCCGATCTTTGGAGTCGTGCCGCCACCGCTTTATCAAATTCCCTGTATACACTGTCTATGCTTGCCCACCCAGTTTCATGACGAAGAAAATGATGCAGGCCTACCTTGGGAAATAGCATGCGCGCTATTTCCCGCCAGGGATGGGTGTGAACCTGATGCTGCCGGGCCGGAAAACTTCGTCTTAAGCATTCTGCCCTGATCCCTTTAGGTAACATTCGCAACCAGGCAGCCTGGGGATTGAATGAAAGGGTGGTATTGAATTCATGCAGGTAGCCTGCACCTGCCATGGCTGCAATAACCGCCCGTACATTCTGGTTGCCTGTAGCATGGGTAATTAGCATTTTCATATGAAGTCCCGAATTATTACTGATATCTTTTTATTGCATGCATCAACAACCTGCGTCCGTGCATTTTTTCGGAATGCCTTTCGTTGCCTGGTTGTAAATGGATCAATATTTTGAATACCAGGCATTCCAGTATTATTCTTGTTCTGAGCAGAAATTTCGTTACCCGCGGAAACAGCAGCAAGTGGTGTTTTTTTAGCAGTTTCCACCGGCTTTCATGGAATAACAGCACCCTTTTAAAATTTATTTTGTAAGAATTTCCGCCGCCGTGGCAGATCATGATCTCTTTGGTAAAAACCAGTTCCCATTTTGACCGGTGTATACGCATGCTGATGTCATTGTCGGCATCCAACACAGGGAAGTTGCTATCCAGGTAATTCAGATCTTCCATGCACTGCCTGGTAAAACTTACGGCGCAGGAATACGGCAATTTGTTTTTATTTCTCCAGAAGCGCAGAAAGCCCAGTTTGGATGCCAGCTGCTGACCTACTATCAGTTCGCCTGCTGATGGCTCGTACTGGTAATTGCCGGTATCTCTTCCCTTTTCGTCTAATGTTCCAAAACCGATACAACCGATGGTGTTATCGGCATTATACATGCTGAGGAGTTTTTCAATGAACGGCCCCAGGGGATAGGCATCCGAGTCGAGCAATACAATTATCCGTGAACCTGCTTTTTTGAGCCCATTGTTTACCGTACCTGTATAGCCCAGGTTTTTTGTGTTCCTGACAATTGTAACCACTTCATTGGGGAAGAAATAAGGATTGATGTCTGGTGAACAATCATCAACAACAATTATTTCCGCAATTCGGTCCCGGTCATACTGCAACAATGCATCTATATTACGCTTCAGCAGGTGCCATTGTCCATAAACGGGTATTACAACTGATACGCTTTCCATATAAGCAGGGTTTACATTTTCAGGATAACCATTGCTGGTACTTTTCTTCCAGTAACATAACCTGTCTTTTCCAGGTAAATTTTTTTGCAAAGCAGTGACCGTTAAAAGCCATCCTGGTTCTCAATGCTTCATCGCTTATCAAATTGTCGATGGCGTTGTACATTTCACCTACCTGGTTAAAGCCACAGATCTTCGCCTGGATGTTGTTTTTAAGGTTGCAGCCAATGCCGGTAGGGGTGGTAACCACCGCAATGCTGCAACTCATTGCTTCCAGGGTAGCAAGGCCAAAGCCTTCGGAGTAAGTAGGGAAGAAAAAAATTGACGAATGGCATAGTTTGTCTATCAGCTTTTCAACGGGTAGTTTGTTATAAATTTTAATTCTTGGATGTAATGATTCATGAAACTCTGATAAGATAATTTCCCTCGATGACCAGGCGCCCAATACTTCGAAACAGAAGTCAGGATGTTTATTCAGTATGGGTGTTATCACTTCGGGTATAATGCGCACGCCTTTCCTGCTTATCCATGAGCCGAAAAAAATGATGTTCTTTATTTTTTCCTCTGTAAATGGCAGTTGATGGTATTCGTCATCTATACCGGGGGAAACGCAGGCTGCATTGTCTGCCTCGAACAGATTTTCTTTTGTAACATATTTTAATTCGTCATCGCAGCCACAAACGAATTTATCTGCCAGCCTGAAATTCATGGCAGAGAGGTTTTCATTAAAGCGGGATAACATTTTTTTTATCCCGGCGGGTTTTGCCCAGAAACGGCGTTCTTTTTCCTTGTCATATAATTCCAGGCCATCAACATGCGCCACCAGCAGGGGGGCGCTTTTTTTTATTTTTTTCAACCACCATAGTAACAACCAGTATTCATCGCCATAAAATTCTATGAGGTCGTACCTGCTTTTATTGATCAATTTTCTTGCTTTTAAAAACGTTCCCAATGCCAGGCGGTACCGCCTGCCTATTTTTAAACCGGGCCACCATTCAACATCTGCAGGTTGCAAGATGTCTACTTCATGACCAAGTTCTTTTAAGCCGTTCGTCCAGTGTAGCCTTGTTTTGCCTGAGCCGAGGTGGGGGTCAAGGAAAACCGATGCCGAGAGGGACAATATCTTCATGCTTCTTTTTCCCGGGCTGCCCGGTTCCTTCCTGCCAGAAGCGTTTTTGAATGCCTTCGAGGCTAAATCTATTGCGGACAAGTTCTTTTGCATTGGAGGAAATTGAGTTTTTTTCATTGATCAGGTAAAGTATGGATGTAACCATCTCAGCTGCCTCTAATGAGTTACAACTTATGGCTGAACGGGTTTCGCGCAGCAACCGGCCGGCGGCGCTGTCATGTGGCCCATGGTATAAGATAGAACCGGGTGCGCCCAGGTAACCCACCATTTTAGTTGATAAACTGAAGCGATAAAAATCGGGATCAACAAATTTTATCGGCAGGTAAAGAATGGACGCTGCGTCCAGGTCTTTTTTCAACACAACATTATCCAGGCTAACCGGAAGGTAAGTTGTTTTAAAGGAGCGGTCTTTCAGGAAGGGAAGTTGTTGGGTGCCACGAAAGACAAGGTTAAAAGAAAGCCCTTTTTTTGTAAGCAGGTCCAGCGCATCGGCCAAGACCCTGAACAAGGGTATGTATTCAATATGCAGCAGCCCCGCAAAGTAGATGATAAAGGGCTCGTGCAGGGCATCGGCAGGTGCGGAAATCTCGTTTTCCAGAACGCCATCGGTGACCAATTCATAAGGCAGATGGCCGAATAAATGCTGGTATTCATTGCCCAGTTCCGGCGAAATGACCAGCCTTCTGTCGGCCCTGTTCCATAACAGTGAGGCATCTTTGAAAGGGCATTGCGTGGTAGAAAAATGGTCATGGGCAGAGATCCACAATTCCCTGCCGTCAAGGACCTCCTCATTGCAAAGTGCTGTTGACCAGGGCCCGCAACTCATTATATGAACTACATCGCAGTCGATGGCACGAAACTCCTGCCTGATGCGGTTCATGGTGTATTGTTTGAGCGGTTTTTCCCTGATCCAGGTAGCGATGTCCCTTGAGCGCCATTTCATCCAGGGCCGCCTGCGCGGGCTGGCAGGAATGATTTTTTCCTCGATGGCGCCCGTTATGGACTTGTAGTAGCCTGCTTCTATCGCAAGCGAAACAACATCGTGTTCATGTCCCTGGTACAATCTTCTTAGTATCCGGTTCCCACCTCCATTTGCATACAGGGAAAAGCTTTGATAAGAAAGGATCTTCATGTTATTGGGAAATGTATTCGGGGTTGTTATAAATGGATTGGTTGCTTTTCTTCGTTTGCGCCGTTACTATCTGCCAGATAGTTTCTTCCAGTGAAATACTGATATCCCATTCAGGGTAATGCGTTTTCATTTTGTTCAGATTGGAAATGTAACAGATGTGATCACCGATGCGGTTTTCTTCTATATAACTATACATCATGGCTTTGCCCGAAAATGTTTCGGTAATGGAAAATGCTTCCCAGATTGAACAGGAATTATTGCGTCCGCCACCTATATTGTAAACCTCCGCTTTGCGGGGCGAATTAATAAATGCATGAATGAAGCGCGCTACATCGTAGGAATGAATATTATCCCTTACCTGTTTGCCTTTATAACCAAATACTTTGTATTCTTTCTCTTCCAGATTGCATTTTACCAGGTAGTTCAGAAAGCCGTGCAACTCAACACCTGCATGATTAGGCCCGGTAAGGCATCCGCCGCGCAGGCAGCAGGTAGGCATACCGAAATAACGGCCATACTCCTGCACCATTATATCCGCTGCTACTTTGGATGCGCCAAAAAGGGAATGCTTTGATTGATCGATAGAGAAATCTTCTGCGATACCATTCGAGTACAAAGGGTCGGCATAATCCCAGCGTGTTGGCAATTCTACCAGTGCTATTGAGTTTGGTTTATCGCCATATACTTTGTTGGTTGACATATGTACAAAAGGAGATTCCGGGCAGGCTCTTCGTGCAGCCTCAAGCAGATTGATCGTACCCACTGCATTGGTGTCAAAATCGTCGAAAGGAATGGCAGCTGCTCTGTCGTGCGAAGGTTGTGCGGCCGTGTGAACGATTGCATCAGGCGCGGTCTCTTTTACAAAGTCAATAATACCGGTACGGTCTCGGATATCCAGTTCTACGTGCTGAAAATTGTTGCCCAGTTTTTCCGAAAGTCTTTTCTGGTTCCAGCGCGTGTCTCCCTGGGGACCGAAAAAAACAGCCCGTTGGTTGCTGTCTATGCCATAGACCATCCAGCCGTTTTCGGCAAAATAAGTGCATACTTCAGAACCTATTAAACCGGATGAACCGGTCACCAGTAATTTTTTCACGTTGTACAATTTGATTGTTTAGTAATGAGCAGCCGTTAGCGCGATCCCTGTAAAGACGTTCTGCTTATTTCCATATCGGCGGAAGTTCCACATCGGCCCATTCAGGATTGTTTGGCAGGTCAAGTACATGAGGCAATGCCCGTAAACCTTTATTTTCTTTTACCCTGTCTTTGCGCAGGAAGGTAACTTCAATGACATTGGGCATGAGTACCCCATTTACATTTGCTACCTTTTCATAATTATTGGCATGCAGGTGTACGGGCTCAAACCGTTCTCTTATTTTTTCTATGGTGGCATTTACCAGGTTGTAATGTGGTTTATTGTCGAGATGATGAAAATTGTGAAACTCAACCAGGAGGATGCGGAATTTTTCCAAGATGGAATCCGGTGTAGCCAGCAGGGTTTCATATTCGGCGCCTTCTATGTCCATCTGCATCATCAGGTCTTCTTTATGGCCGGGAGGCAAGGATTCCCTGATCCATTTTTCAAGGGTTATGGTTGTGTCATTGTTGTAAGCGCCTACAAACTTTTTCACAAACTGGCAACCCGGTAAATTCAGCGGGGGCTTATCAACAGAATAATCAGCCAGAAAGGAAATGATGCCTCTTTGCAGGCAATCGAACTCAAAATTGGCAATGTTGCTCACGCCCGGGGAGAAACTATATTGGATCCCTTCCAGGTCATCGGGCACCAGGTAACCGCCGTCATGATCGCCGCCCAGGCGAATGAGCGAAATGCCGCTATCGATGGCTTTGAATTTGAGTACGATCTCTTCCAGCAAGGTGCGTTCAGTAGTGGTGCGGCTTATATACAAACCGACCGTTCTGCCAATTTTTTTAATTTTTGTTTTGAGTTGCGTGGTTAGGTTTTCCATATTAATCAGGGTTTTTGTGGGCCCATTTTTATTATTTTTAGAAGGGTATAGCTGCCGTACATGAGTACCTGGATAATGGAAACAAACAAATTCAGCAGCAATACGCCTTTTACTGTAGAAACATCTATCAGGACAATGCCTGCGACAATAGCGCAAATACTTACCGTGATAGAAAATCCCGGGTGAATGTTCCAGCCCCTGGTGGCTCCCAATATATAGGCTGAACCCCATAACAAACCCAAACAACTATCGGTTACATATAGCAGCAGTTCCCTGTTCAGCCCGGAATAGTTTTTGCCCAGGATCCATAGCATTTCTGCAGGAAACAACCAGGTGAAACAAATAATTAAAATCGTTAGCAGTAGTAAACATGACATGATGTTTATAAACAGTTTCAGCAGGACTTCCTTACTCGATGGCAACCTGGCAAACCTTGGTGAAACCAGTGTGCTGAACAAGACGCTAAAAATACTCAGCGCCATTGCCAGGCGGCCCAGGGCCCCCATTTGTGCAATAGCTGTATCGTTGCCAAACAGGGAGATCAGCCAGATGGTGATCTGTCCGGACAGACAATAATAAACAGCTCCCGGCAGCGCTCTTTTTACGATGAATAGTATTTCTTTTCTTACAAGCGGATCGGGCTCCTGCTGCCAGTTAACATGCGCCATGGAGCTCTCTTTTAACCGGCGGTTGGCCCATAATTGCGGAATGCCCGCAGCCAGGATGGCAATAAAAGCCCATGGAAAAATGGTGAGCATACTGGCTATCAATACCAGGCGGCCCAGGTTATTCAGCACCTGTACCTTTTGCAAGGGTATTATATCCTGCCGGAGCTTGAATGCAAT
>JAJKIL010000035.1 GCA_021154515.1 Niastella sp.
ATTAAGAGAACCGGTTATTTAATCACCGCACAATGCTGCTTTAAAGTTTTTTGTAGTGCGGGCTTTCAGCAATTTGATAGCAGTCTCCGTCATTTCAGCAGCTTTATTATCGGCAGGGATGATCTGTTGATTTTCCATAAAGCGGATCACCTTGCCATCCTTTACATATACCCGGTACTCACTCTTCTGCACTTTTCCATCGGCCGGGGCGCCGAGCAATGATTCAAAAATGAAGATCAGATTGCCATTGCGATAATAATATTCCGTATCCCAACCGCCATCACCAATAAGGCCGGTTTCCTTAATTTTTACGATCTGTTTTTTGTCGAGGTAATACTCCAGACTCCCAGACTCCACACAGCCTGCAATTTCATACTTGTATTCTTCCTTCTTGTAGGTCTTGATGCTGTTGATTTCCTTAAATGCCGTGCGGATCTCTTCAATAGCCGCATCAGGTGCTTTTTGCAGAGCGAACAGGCAGGCGCCGGGTAAACAGATCAATAAAGCTAAAAAGGCAACAGGTTTGGTCATTGGGTACATAACAGAAATAATTGTAAGCCGTGAAAATAGTAATTTCCCTGATCTGGAAAAACTGTCAATAAGACAAATTATGCATTCCTGTTGACACAGATTTGCAATTAATCATATATAGCCTTACCTTCAGTCATTTGAAAAGGACGCTGAATAATTGAGAAATTTGCTATTGACTGCACCATCTTCATATCATGAGAAAGAGATCATCCTGCTTATAACCCAGGGCAACGAACAAGCCTTCGAAGCATTATATCGCCATTACCGCAACCGCACCTATACATTGGCCCTTACTTATATGAACGATCCTGCGCTGGCCGAGGATGTTTTGCAGGAATTCTTTTTAAAAATATGGAAGGTAAGGCAGACCCTTGAAAAGATCGACCGGTTTGAACAGTACCTATTTACTGCCCTGCGCAACCGGCTTATATCCGAATTACGTAAAAATGACCGGCAGCAAAAGATCAAAGCATATCTGAGCCGGGAAAACGCCTGGCAACCTACTGCAGAACAAATGACAGAATCGCGTGAATTGCACAATGCCATTCGCAATGCTTTACAGCAACTGCCCGAAAAGCAACAAACCATTTACCGCCTGAGCCGGGAAGAAGGGTTGAACCATGAAGAAATAGCGTTAAAGTTACAATTGTCACCCAGAACCATCTCCAACCTGCTTTCTTTGACCCTCAATCATTTGCGAACCGTACTACGGGCACAGGGCTACCTGCCGGGTACTGTGGTGGCCGCTACTTTATTTTTTTATTAAAAAAAGATGTCTTTTTTCCGTGCGTAGCTTTTTCGCCAGGCGTCTTTATTTGTTATCCCTTATTCAAATACCATTACATGTTTGCTATGAATAGATCATTCCCGCAATTGTTGGCGCTTTTTGAAACCGGTCAATTGACGGGCAGTGAACTCGACCAATTCTTTCAGCTCCTGGAAATAGATGATAACCGTGCCTTGTTAGCGGCAGCCATTGATGAAAAAGCTATGGATGAAAGCCGGCTGCCGCCTGAACAGGGTTTGCTTACCGAGCGCGCGGTAGCCTCACTAAAAGAAGCCATGCAAGGCCTGCCAATGGAAACCAGCACACCCGCACCGGTTCGTGCCATTCGCCCATGGAAATACGTGGGTTGGGCTGCAGCCGCGCTGCTGGTTATCGCAGCTGGCTGGTACCTGTTTAACAAAAACCAGCAACAGCCGGCTACAGACACGCTGGCAACCACGGAGGATGTAAAGGCGCCTCAAAATAACCGGGCCATGATCACCCTCGCCGATGGACAACGCATTTATCTGGACAGCACCGCCAACGGCGTATTGTTGAAACAAGGTTCAACACAGCTGGTAAAATCGGCCGACGGGCAAATACATTATTACCAGCAGCGCACAGGCACCAGTGAGCCGGTTAATAATACCCTGTTCAATCCCAGGGGCAGCCGCATCATCAATATAGAACTAGCCGATGGAACAAAAGTCTGGCTGAACGCCGGTTCCTCATTGAGCTACCCGGTTTATTTTACCGGCAACGAAAGAAAAGTAACCATCACCGGTGAAGCCTATTTTGAAGTGGCCCACAATGCACAAAAGCCGTTTATCGTGAATGTGAACAATAAAGAAGAGGTGACAGTACTGGGGACCCACTTTAATATTAATGCTTACGAAGACGAAAACGCCATTCAAACTACGTTGTTGCAGGGGAGCGTGAAGGTGGCAATCGGCAATCGGCAATCGGCAATCGGCAATGAAAAATCAGTCGTGCTGAAACCCGGCGAACAGGCAATCTTATCCCAATCATCCCAGAAATCCCAAACCATCCCGGTTCAGACAGTTGAGACAGATGAGGTAATAGCCTGGAAGAACGGCCGGTTTGTGTTTGGCGATAAAGCAGATGCAGCAACCATCATGCGGCAGGTAGCCCGCTGGTATGATCTGGAGGTAGAACTGCAGGGCAATTTTACCCAGCATTTTGGAGGCTCCATTTCCAGGGAAGCCAGTGCCGCAGAAGTATTTAAAGTTTTGGAAGCAACGGGGGGCCTGCATTGTAAAATAACAGGCCGCAAAGTAATAGTAACACAAGGATAGTAAGAAACCAGGTTGGCCATGAAAAAGAACCGCCCCGAGTACGAGTCGGGGCGGCCAAAATTCAGGTTAATCTTTTTATACAATCGGCAAAGACTGCTTTCCCGACAACATCGGGAGTAAACATTAATTAACCTAAACTAAACGAAGTTATGGATTTAAAGGTGCTTCGCAAGGGCATCCTATGGGGGAACCCTTATTTTCAACCAAAACGCCGCTCCCGTGCCCACGGTGTGTACAAAATGTTTCTTGTTATGAAACTAACTGCCCTGTTGGTATTGATAACCACGTTATCGGTAAGCGCGAACAGCTTTTCGCAGATCACGCTTGCTCAAAAGAATGCGCCGCTCACCAGCGTGTTCAAAGAGCTGCAAAAACAAAGCGGCTATGAATTTTTCTACTCGTATGAATTACTATCCCGGCAGGGTAACGTAACCGTATACATGAAAAATGTATCGCTGGAAGAAGCCATCAGGGAAGTGCTGAAGAACAAACCCCTCTCCTTCCTGTTGGTAGGCAAAACAGTAGTGATAAAATCCATGCCTGCACAAATACCAATAACCGCTGCGGCTACGCTTACATTGCCCATCCACGTAAAGGGCCGCATCTTTGACGAAGACGGCGCGCCCGTGTTAGCCACCATTACCATAAAAGGCTCAACAATAGCAGTAAGCTCCAACAGCAAAGGGGAGTTTCAACTGGATGCCGTTGATCCTGAAGCTACATTGGTCATCAGCGCGCTTAATATAGAAACCCAGGAAATAAGACTGAACAAACGCACCATTGTAATAATACAGGTAAAGAAGAAAGTTTCGGAATTGGACCAGAGCGTGGTAATTGCCTATGGCACCACCACCAAGCGGTTGAACACCAGTAATGTTACCACCGTTACGGCGGAAGAAATTTCCAGGCAACCCGTATTCAATGTACTACAGGCACTGGAAGGTCGCGTACCGGGCATGACCCTATCACAGACTACCGGGGTGGCCGGCGCCCGTATGCCGGTACAGATCCGCGGCCGCGCTAACTTCGATAAAGACTATTCTTCCGATCAGCCGCTGTTTATTCTGGATGGGGTGCCTTTAGCCGCCAACAACGATGGCACTACCTCGTTAACCCAGGTCTTTGGCGCCGCTTTCGGAAGTGGCATGAGCGTACTGGCAGGTTTGAACCCCAACGACATTGCCAGCATCGAGGTGCTGAAAGATGCAGACGCCACCGCCATCTATGGCAGCAGGGGCGCAAACGGCGTGATCATCATCACCACTAAACGCGGCACAAGCGGCAAAACCAGCATCGACGCCACCATCAACCTGGGTTTTAATAAAGTTACCCGACTGCCCAACATGCTGCATACGCCCGATTACCTGGCTATGCGTAACCAGGCATTCGCTAACGATGGTATTGCCAAATCGAATATCAATGCCTATGACCTGCTGGTATGGGACACTACCCGCTATACCAACCTGGCCAAAACACTGATCGGTAATACCGCTACCGTGGCCGATGTACAAATAGGCGCCAGCGGCGGCGACAGAATAACCCAATACCGCCTTTCAGGTAACTATCATAAAGAAGGCATGGTTTGGGCCGGCGACAAAACCGCCGAAAGAGCGGCCGCCAATTTCAATCTGCACAGCATGACTGCCAACCAGCGGCTCGATTTCAATTTTACCGGCACTTATAGCCTCAACAACAATAATTTTCCCGGCCTTGACCTGGCAAACGGAATTATATTACCTCCCAATATCCGGTTATATGATTCCCTCGGCAACCTGGCCTGGAACGAAGGCGGCATTTCCACCACCCGGGATAACCCGCTGGCACAATTAAGGCAGCAATACATTGCCCGCGTTACCAACCTCAACTCCAACATACTTATCAGTTATAAACTGGTGAAGGGCCTGGTGTTGAGAAGTAGCCTGGGCTACAACGTTACCCGTTCCGATGAACAACGCCTGGCGCCACAGGCTTCGCTCAACCCGGCCAGCACTCTCTACACCGGCACCGCCAACTATGCCACCAGGAACCTGCGCACCTGGATCATTGAACCCCAGGTTGAATACAAAACCAATATTTCACAGGGTAAACTCGATGTACTGGCAGGCGGCACCCTAAATAAACGGATGATGCAGGGAAATACGATCATTGCGGTTGGCTATACAAGCGACCAGTTGTTGACCTCTTTGGCGGGCACAGCCACTACCAATATCAGCGCTTCCAACACCGCCAACCAGTACGCCTACGACGCCTTCTTTGGCCGCATCAACTATAACTGGCGGGATAAATACATAGTCAACCTTACGGGCAGAAGGGACGGATCGAGCCGCTTTGGACCGGAATTCCGCTTCAGTAACTTCGGTGCAGCAGGCGCCGCCTGGCTGTTCAGCAACGAATATTTTTTAAAGAATGTGAAATGGCTGAGCTATGGAAAACTCCGTGGCAGCTATGGTAAAACCGGTAACGACCAGATAGGCGATTACCAATATTTTGATACCTGGAAAGCCGGTTTAGCTTACTACGATTCTACGACGACCAATTCAGCCAAGCTGTTCAACCCCTACCTGCACTGGGAACGTAACAACAAAGCAGAAGTAGCGCTGGAGCTCGGCTTTTTCCACGATCGCATTTTACTGACCACTGCTTTATACCGCAACATAACCGAAACGCCATTGGTGAGTTACCCGTTGTCGGGTGTGGCGGGTTTCAGCAGCGTTGTTACCAACCTGGAAGGGGTACAGGTAGAGAATAAAGGCATAGAGATCTCTTTCAGCAGCCGCAATATTGAAAGCAGGTCGTTCAAATGGACGAGTAATTTCAATATCACCGTACCCAAAAACCAGTTAAAAAAATATCCAAACCTCACTGAGTCGAGCTATGCGGCCAAATACCAGCTCGGTCTGTCATTGAATTCGATCGTTGGGTACCAGTTCGCGGGCGTAGATCCCAAAACCGGTGTTGGTTCCGTTGAAGACCAGAATGGCGATAGCAAAGCAAGCACGGCCAACGATTTTATCTTCAATGGTAAAACGGATCCGGTTGTGTACGGCGGCTTTTCGAATACGTTTGCCTATAAACGTTTGACGGCAAGCGTGTTCTTCCAGTTCAATAAACAAATGGGCGCCAACTGGTACTCCAGCACCACGTTGCGCGGTGTGGGCACGGCTTACAATATACCCCAATCGGGATTTCAGCATAGCTGGCAACATCCAGATGAGGTGGCTGACTATCCCCGGTTCAGCACCATTTTAGGGTCGTTAAGCGCCCTTAGCGGTTATTATGCAACGTACTTCAGCAATCGGATCTATTCAGATGTGTCTTATATCCGGCTGAAGAACGCATCTATCTCATATGATGTAAACCCTGACTGGCTGAAGAAAATGCGTTTCTCGAATTTGCGGGTGTTTGTACAGGGGCAAAACCTGCTCACCTTCACCAAATACAAAGATGCCGACCCCGAAACCCAAAACTTTACCGTATTGCCGCCGATGAAAAGTTTTATGGGTGGAATACAATTGGGACTGTAAGCAAATATTATTACTTGAATTAAAAAAACAGCAATGAAATTTGCATCAAAATATATCCTTGCCGGTCTGTTACCCGTGCTCAGCCTGGTAAGTTGTAAAAAGTTTGTTCAGCTTGATGATCCTATTGACCAGGTAGCCAGCAGCGAAGCGTTCAACAGCGACGCCAATGCGGCTACGGCTATTCGCGGTATCTATTCCAAAATGATGAGCGCCGTAAACCTTGGCCTTGGCGGGGGCATACAGGTACAGATGGATGCAAGCGCGGATGGACTGAAAATACAATCGTCCACCAACCAGTTCTATGAGTATTATACCAATTCCATTGGATCCGCGAATACCGCCAATAAAAACTTATGGAATTATTTTTACTACGCCATTTATTCTGCCAATGCAGCCATAGAGAATATTAATGCATCAACCGGAATGACGGATGCCGGGAAACGGCAGTATACGGCAGAAGCCATGTTCCTGCGGGCGCTGAATTATTTTTACCTGGTAAATGCATATGGCGATGTGCCACTGACCACCAGTTCGAATTACGAATATAACAACCGGTTATTCCGCAGTGCAAAGGCAGCAGTATACGAACTTATCAAAAGCGACCTCTTATATGCACAGGCTAACCTGGGACCGGCTTACCAGGGGATCTACCGCATCCGGGCTAACAGCTATGCAGCCACTGCCCTGCTGGCAAAAGTATACCTGTACCTCGAAGACTGGGCCAATGCCGCGCAACAGGCCACCACTGTGCTGAACAACACCACCGATTACACCCTGGAAACAGATCTCACCAAAACCTTTCTGATCACCAGCAAAGAAGCCATATTAAGGATCGAGCAACCCGGCAACAACGCATATACCTGGGATGCCTATGCATTTGTTCCTTCTACTACTGCCACGGTGCCTGGCTTTACCATCACAGATACGCTGGTTAAAACTTTTGAGACTGGCGACAAACGCAAAACCAACTGGGTAAGAACAGCCACCATTGCTACAGCAGGCGTACCCATTACTTATTACAGCCCGTATAAATACCGGGTTAATAGCGGCACCGGCGCGCCACTGGAATCGCATATGGTATTGCGACTGGGAGAAATGTATTTGATCAGGGCGGAAGCAAGGGCGCAAGGGAACCAGTTGCCAGATGCCATTGCCGACCTCGACAAGGTAAGGTCACGCGCAGGCCTTCCGCTGGTAGCCACTACCAATCCGGGCATTTCCCAAACAGATCTGCTGGCCACTATTGCGCATGAACGCTGGGTAGAATTGTTTGCAGAGAATGGGGATCGCTGGATGGACCTGAAACGCACCGGCAAAGCCAACTCAACCCTGCAGTATAAACCCAACTGGCAAACCGACGCCCAATTATTCCCCATACCTATGCTGGACATTCAA
>JAJKIL010000036.1 GCA_021154515.1 Niastella sp.
ACAGAAAATATTAGAGAGAATACCAGTGCCAAAACAGATAAGCATCCCAAGCAACATGGGATCAAAATTTTTGGATACCGGAATGCCGGAATAAGTGGCGCCTAACAGGTCGAAGAACAAGCCGGCATAGGCCCATTCTTTTATTGTTTTCAGTCCGGGAATTAGAATAGCAATAGAGCCAAACAGCTTGGCATAACCAGTGAAAGGAATAAAGTAGATGGGGAAGCCAAGACCATCATGTATAAGTCCAATGGCATCTTTGTTTACCACTATGCTGGCATAAGAAGAAAACAGCATGAGTGCTGCAAACAACAGGGTGAATACCCAGTACAGAATGTTGATTGTTTTCGGTTTCATCGTTAGTTGGTTTTAATGAATATAAATAAAATTGGTAAAATATTTGTCTACTTTCCCGGCTCATACACCGCCACGCCAACCCGGCTATCGGCACAGCCATAATACAGGAACCATTTGTTGTGAAAAAATACCAGTCCTTCAACAAACACAGTGCCTGCCGGATATTGCCCGCTTTTTTCAAATGGAGCGGTGGGCACAAAAAATGGTTTATCCAACCGGCCAATCACTTTTGTGGGGTCGTTCACATCGAACAATACCTGTCCGGCGGCATAAGTATTGGCGGTATAGGCCGTGTCTCTTCCTGCACCGGGTTTGTTCTTGCCATTGTACAGTAACAGGATGCCTTTAGCCGTTATAATGGCCGGTGGGCCACATTCGGTGAGATCGCTATCGAAGTAATTTGGTCTGGTTCTAACCACAGCTTTCAATTCGTCTTTTTCATCGAGCATCGGTTCCCAGTTTATGAGGTCGTTGCTGGTGGCGATGTTCATGAAGCGTTCCCCCCAATACATCATGTATTTGCCGTTCACTTTGGCGATCACCTGGCGGCCGTTCACCAGTTTGGTAACAATAGAGGCCGACTTGCTGGCCAGATCCTTAAACCGGCCCTGGTAAGCCTTGTAAAAGGCAGGGCCATGTTTGGTCCAGCTGGTGAGGTTGGTGGAAGTAGCCACCGCCAGCCGGGGCACTTTCTTGTTCCATTGCGTGTACAGCATAACGTAGGTGCCGGTTTCTGTTACGGCAATGCGCGGGTCTTCACAACCACCGGGCCATTCAAATTCCTGTTGGTTGTCGTTGGTGGGGAATAGTACAGGTGTTGGCCGGCGTTTCATGGTAAGTCCGTTGCTGCTTTCTGCAAGCCCCAGTCTGGAGGTTCGTTCACCAATCCCTTCACCGGATCTGTCCTCAGCCCGGTAGATCACATAAATTTTATCGTTTCGGATGGTGGCAGCGGGGTTAAACACATCATTAGCTTCCCATGCCACCTGTGTCTTGTTCATGGGGTCACGGAAAGTACTTTTGGGATTGGGTGACAGAACAGGATTCACATTGGCAGGGCGAACAAACGGCCCAAATGTCCAGTCGGACATTTGCTCCTGTCCCATGATGGGTATGGAACTGATCAAAAAAACAAGGGCGGCAAGCATTCGTTTCATACAATAAGTTTGAGTACTGAGTTGATACGTCAATTATACGTCAACCCGTTTTAAGGATTTCTTTTATATGTATTTTAATAAACGGATAGATCAATAGCTGGCTCAATGTTACTAAGTTCGCTAAAAAAACAGTATGAGCAGGCAGGTGTCACGACGGAAGTTTATTATAACTACTGCAACGGGTGGAGTGGGATTGGCGATGGGCAATATTAACCGGTTGGCGGCAGCAGTTGCCAGTCCGTTTTCAGGGGGTGATGAATTGTATGCGCTCAGCAACTCGCTTTCTGCTACCTGGGCTTCCACCTTATTGGGCCTGCAAATAAAAGATAAATCGCAGGGAGCCGACTATGGCGGTCTTCGCTGTCCGGGCACCCAACACATTTACGGCCGCATAGGCGATACCATTTATCCTTTTATGCATATGGCCCGCCGTACGGGCGATAGCCGCTACCTGGATGCTGCCGTGTTGCTGTTTCGCTGGATAGAGACCAATGTAAGTCAGCCCGATGGTTCCTGGCTTAATGAACCAAACGACAAATGGAAAGGCATTACCGCTTTTACGATAATCGCTTTGAGTGAGGCCATCCTTAATCATGGCGAACTGATGGACCCCGCGTTTAAAAGCGCCATAAACGACAGACTGGCCAAAGCAGGGGAATTCATTCATGCCAACTTTAATATCGACTTCGGCAATATCAATTATCCCATCTCCGGCGCCTATGCATTGTCATTGTTAGGCACCATACAGGATAATCCAAAGTTCAAACAAAAGGGCAGGGTGCTTACTCAACAGGCGATGAAATTCTTCAGCCGCAACAATCATTTATTATTTGGCGAAGGCACGCCTTATTATGAAGCCAGTAAAAAAGGTTGTTTCTCCGTTGATCTGGGATACAATGTAGAAGAGTCGTTGCCCAACCTGGCCTTATATGGTTTGTTGAATAAAGATGAAGAACTGTTGACAATGGTCACGGCCTCATTACAAACGCATATGGAATTTATGCTGCCCGATGGCGGCTGGGACAACAGCTGGGGCACCCGCAATTATAAATGGACTTATTGGGGAAGCCGCACCAGCGATGGCTGTCAGCCGGCTTATGCGTTGCTGGCTGATCGCGATCCCCGCTTTTACCGCGTTGCATTAAAAAACACGCAATTGCTACAACAGTGCACCGTGAACGGATTGCTGATGGGTGGTCTGCATTATAACACGCATCACGTGCCGGTAAGTATGCACCATACTTTCTGTCATATAAAAGCGCTCACCACCATACTGGATCATGAGCGGCCAACACTCCGGCAAGATGGAAAAGGCATCCCTCGCGAAAGCAGGTATGGCCTGCGTTTTTTTGAAGACATTCAAACCTGGCTGATCGCTACGGGAAAATTCAGGGCTACGGTAACCGGTTACGACCGCGAATACAAAGCCATGCACAATGGCCATGCCTCGGGTGGTGCGCTCACCATGTTGTGGCACGAACAAACCGGGCCGCTGCTGGTGGCCAGTATGAATAGCTATCAATTGGTAGAAGCCGGTAATATGCAGTCAGATACTGATCCGCATAACATGGCACTGACACCCCGCGTTGAATTGAGCAGTAACGGCGTTACCTATATGAACATATGCCATCTCGATGCAACCGTTACGGCCAGTGAAACCGGATCTGCAATAATTATCCGGGCCAGCAGCCGGTTGGTAGATCAGGACCAGAAAGATCCGGCGGAGGGACCGGTATATTGCCATACAGAATACATATTCACCCCGAATAAAATAACACTTACCCTGCGCTGTGATAAAGTACCTGACGTTTACAAAAACAATATCCGCATCGTAGTGCCGGTGATCTCCGCCTCAACAGAGAAAGTACAAACAACCGGCCACAACAAAATTACCATTCAAAAAAACAAAGCCCGGGTTACGATCACTTCCGGTCAACCGCTCACCCGGTTGGAAACCACCGGTAGTCGCGTTTTCAACTTTGTGCCCGGCCTGGAAGCGATCCCGCTTGCTATTAACGGGCACGCTGGCACAATTGATATTTCCGTAAAGGAGTAAGCATGTTATTGCTTTCGGGTGAGCCCGCTTTCTATTTAATTAAAATACGGGAAAAACACCTTTTTTTTAAAACAGGTAGTTGTACGCACGAAGCGTTACATGGAAAGTTGTTATTTTGAACCATCATCAGCTGTATCAATTACTTTGATCAGCAACCTTCAAAAATCCCTGTTATTACCTGTTAAAGATCAATTTTAAGGTCGTTCTATCTTCAACGGATAGCCGTTACATTCTGCTAGTAGCATTTGTTTTCGATTTCATTTGCGATCAGTTTTAGGATACCATGAATTTTAAATAATGACCAATGATTACACAAATTATTGGGGCATGCTCCTTTGTCATGATCTTTCATGCAGGGGCATATTCCCAAAACTGTCCGGCTGGCGGGAGTGGCCCCGACTATTCCGGGAAAAACCTTACCGATTCCAATTTTACTACACTATCAGCCAATGCACTGGTGGGAGCGAACTTTTCCAATGCAATACTCAGTGGCGCACAATTTCAAAATGTAAATCTAACCAACGCCAATTTTACCGGCGCCATCATGCGCCGGTCGGCAAAGGGAGTAACCGATCTGAGCGGGGCTCAACTGGACCATACCTGTTTCCAACATGCGCAAATGGACAGCGCCAATTTACAGTTCGCTGTTTTTAAAGCTACTGATCTTTCCAATGCCAGCCTGCTGGCTGCCGATTTCGGACCGCTGATGACCATTCAGCCTTCTGGCGATGATCTAAGAACCAAATTTAATTTCACCACCACCGATTTTAACCATTTCCCTATTAATAACTGGCCCGCAGCCTATTGGTCGTATACAGATCTCAGTAATTGCCGCATTTCCGGTCTCAACTCCCAGAACTTCAGTTTTAAAGGCAAAAATATCAGCGGGGCCATTTTAAAGGCCATGAATTTCGCCAATTTCGATTTCCGGCATTGCGTAATGACAGGCGCTGATCTTTCCGGGGCCACGCTTAATTATGCGCAAATGGACAGCAGCATCATGGACCAGGTAAAACTGGTTGGCGCTAAACTGAATTATACCCAACTTACCGGGGTGAGTTTTTACAACCCGGCCAATACAGGTAAGATAGCCGATCTTTCAGGGGCGGGACTCAACAATGCCACCCTGCACCGCAGCAATTTCAGCTTTACCAATATGCGCGGGGCCACGCTGTTAGGCGCAACCGCCGACAGCTGTGTGTTCAATTATGCCAATTTTCAATCAGACACCAGCTATAACGTGGCCAACTTTTCCGGCGCCAATCTTAACTATGCTTCATTCAGTTCGGCGCAGCTCAACGGCGTTAATTTATCCAATGCGTATATCGTTAACGGAAATTTCAATAACCTAACGCTGATGAGCACCAATTTCAGCTATTCTATTATGCCGGGCGCCGTTTTTCAACAAAGCGTACTGGAGGGCGTGTTTTTTACCAATGCTGTTTTACAGAATGCCAATTTTATTTCCGCCACTATAAAAAACACACCCAATGGAGGGGCAGGGGTCGACTTCTCCTGTACCCAACTGGGCGGAGCTAATTTTTCCAATGCTACTGTTACCCAGGCCAATTTCTCCAATGCGGTTATGCTGGTGGCAGATTCCTGTTGTAAAGAACTCGATGGTAGTTTTTGCGGCATAGTAGCTATTAATCAACAGGGTTATGGTGCAACGGTATTTCCGGAATTGAAGAATAAGGTGGGTTGCCCCAATGGCGACCTCGATACCTGTCATGGGCAGCAATGGGTGGTGCCCGGCTGGCGTACCGCCAATTGCAATCCGCAGCACGTGACCCAGATCGTTTGGTTTAAACCCAATTGCGGTGGAAGCGATACTACCGGCAGGATCACCTTTGCCGACCCTAACCTACAGGCTTGTTTGGTGAACCAGCTGTTTGGCGGCGATAACAGTAAAGTGATCACCAAAAACATTGCCGCCCAGGTGCCCTCGCTCAGTTGTCCCTGCAAGGGCATCAGCAATCTCAGCGGGCTGCAGTATTTTACTTCTCTCAGATCGCTCGACCTTTCGTGCAATAACCTCACCGATGGTACCTTCTTTGCCCAGTTGCATTCGTTGAATAAATTAAAGGTGAGCGAGAACCGGTTAGTGATGCTGAATTTACAGGGCGTTCCGGGGATCAATTACCTCGATGCCTCGGACAACGCGCTTACTTCCGTACTGCTGGATGCCGACAGTTATGTCAACTTCCTGGACCTGTCGTACAACAATTTGTCGCAGCTGGATCTTTCCATTCAAACTGCCCTCAATTATGTTGATCTCTCCAATAATAAGTTAACGAACGTAGGGAATTTTTCGGGGTTCAACAATGTAAGCACCATCTACCTGCAGAACAATTCACTAAAGACTATCGGCAATATTGCAGGTATCTATAACAACGGTAACGGAAATCTTTTATTCATGGACCTGGCCTGCAATCTGCCATTTCAATGTAATACGCTGGGGCTCGATAATACGCAGGCAGAAAAAGATTTTCTAAGTCACAGTCTGTGTGGTGTAAACAATTCACCCGGATGCAATACCAACCTGTCAACTACAAAACAAACCATTAAAAAACATCTCCCCCATGTACCTAAAAAGAAGAACAACCAATCGCTGCGCAAATAGAGCAGGCTATCTTTCTATCAACCTGCTGTTTATTGTGTTGTTGTTACTGACTGATGCAAGTTATGCCCAAACCAACAATGATTGCCCTTTCTGTTACCTCATGGGCAAAAGTTTTGCCGGTCAGGATCTGACAAATGCAAATTTCAACGGGGCCACATTAGACAGCGCCGATTTTACAAATGCAGGGTTAGATGGCGCTAATTTCAGTAACGCCAGCCTTATAGGTGCAAAGTTCGGTAATGCTAAAGCGGCCACAACCGCCAAGGGGCCGGTTAATTTTTCACTGGCTAATTGTACGGGCGCCAATTTCAGCAATACCAGTTTGCAGAACGCGGTGTTTTATTACGCTAATCTCAGTTGTACAAACTTCACGAACGCCGATCTTACTACCGTACGTATGGGCCCCGAATTGAAAGTGTACAACAGTTGTCCCGCTGTATTTACAGGCGCCAAACTGGGTTGTGCGTTCCTGCCATTCGTGTATATGCTTAACCTGAAAGACGCCAAACTGCCGCCCTGTTTACAGCAAGCAGTATTGCAGGCAGATAAAACGGCGCGGGTAATAATTACCGATATAAAGAAACCATTGGACCCCACACAAACTACGCTGGTAACGGCTGCCGGTAGAGGAGGCTGTAAAAGAGATACTACAAAGGCGGTGACTAAGCAGCAGGTAGCACCAGGAGATACCTTGTATGTATCGAACCAGGGAACAGACAGCAGCAGGTGCGGCGGCGCCGGCAGTCCCTGCAAAACAATAGCACAGGCAGTAACCAATTGCGGCACCAACGCCTGTACCATAGCGGTGGATTATGGGGAATACACGCTCACTACACCAGTGTCGTTGAAAGGCATTAACCTGGTAGGTGGTTTTTACAATGGCCAGCCTACCACGTACCAGTCAGCGCTGTTGGCGCCACGGGGTGGTTTGCCTGCCATCATTGCCGCAGGAGGTACAGTAAGCATCAGCAATTTTATTTTGAATGGCAGTACGCCTGTACAACAAAACCTGCCAAGTATTGTGCTGCAGGCGCAGGGCGGCAGTACCGTAACCCTGGCAAACACCAATATCAATTCTTTTAAAGGTGGCCTGGGTAGCAATGGCAACAGTTCGGGCGCCGGAAGCGGCGGCAATAAGGGAGGCGATGGCAGCAATGGCACCGGCGGCGGCGGTGGAACTTCCGCCTGCGCCAACAATACGGGCGGCGTTGGTGGTAGCAGCTCTTATTTTACCAAAGCCGATTGTAAATATTTGTGGAAAACGGTCCAATGCGAACAGTCTATACAGGTTTGCTGGTACAATGGCGGCAGCGGCCAGCCAGGTTCCACCAATGTATGGGCCGCAGGCTCCACGGCAGCAGCAGGTGTATTTTACTTCTGTGGCAGTAAAGACCGCCCATCCACAACCGCAACAGGTACGACAGGTACCGCAGGCGCCTGTGGCAGCAACCCGGCTAACCCTTCCAGTAATACCACCGGCACATTTTCAAACGGGCAATGGACTACCGCTATAAGCAGCAATGGTACGGTTGGTGGTAACGGTGGCGGCGGCGGAGGGGGTGGCTGTGGTGGTTATTGCGCTTATTGCGGCTGTTTTTGCGGGGAAGAAACGTACAATGGAACGGCAGGCGGCGGTGGTGGAGCAGGTGGCTGCGGCGCTGCCGCCGGACAAGGCGCCAATATGGGCGGCGGTTCTTTTGGCGTGGTGCTCGTAAGCGCCACCCTGGTAGCAGACAGCACAGTAAAAATAACCAATGGTGCCGGCGGCGATGGTGGAACAGGCGGCGCCGGCAACAGTGGCGGTACCGGTGGTGCAGGTGGCGGCGCCCAGCAGGGTAACAACGTATGTAATAATACAGGCGGTCAGGGGGGCAGCGGTGGCTCCGGTGGAGCAGGCGGGGCCAGTGGCGGCGGCGCCGGCGGCAATGGCGGCCCATCCATAGGCGTGGCCCTGGTAGGCACTTCCACGGTGTCGAACAAGATCGTATTCTATGCAGGCAAATCGGGTAACCCTGGCAGTGGTGGCGGAGGCGGTAACCCCATCTCCGGGGCCACCTGTTATGGTGCAAAAGGCAATGGTGGCCTGCAGGCTACCGTAGCGAATTCTTATCAATATTAGAAACCATTAAATTAATCATCAAATGGGAAACGAAAACACAGGTGCAAAGTTGGGACACATTTTTCATGTGGGCCTTACCGACAAATTCGAGAACGAAGATTACTGGCTGCACGTAGCGGGAAAAAAATATCCGCTGGTAGCACATACAGCCGAAACACTGGCGGCGGCGCACCAGCAACAGCCGGCGCTGGCAAAATATCCGCAGGGCCATCTTACGCATTATACACAAATGCCGGTGCCCATGCCGCTGAACCATGTAATACGTATATCGGTACGGCACACCAACTATACAGGAAAGGTGCCGGGCGATTACGGGGTGCATTTCGTGGCCATTCACGTAGTGCCCGACGATAAGGCGCATCAATTAATGGCCAGTCAAAACCAGGTGAAGGTAGTGGCACAACCCATCGATTATGTCAGCACGGCAAAAGCATTGATCTTTCACCATGCCGACCTGATAACGGCCAATGCTACTTATGCCCCTATTGTAATGGATCATATGGACCAGGAGTTAGCGCCTTCAACCTATCTGCTGATCCAACAACTGGCTACGCAAATGCGGATAGCCGGCCCGCCTACCGCCAACAGCGGCTGGGCTAACTACCAGCCTTACAATGCTGGCAGCGGCGGTACCAAACAAACCCTGGTGCCAACTGCCAGCACCATTCAAAATGCAGGCATCTCCATGACGGCCGTGCAGGTAAGCACCAAGAACGATACCAGGCTGCAGGGCACCAGCTGGACGCAGGAAACCGGTACCAGTGTACAAACTAACACCAATGCTACTCCCGAGTTACTGGGTTCTGTAAAACTGGATACAGTGGGTGGAGATAACTGGACGGCCTCCCTGGCCAGTACCAATACTTCCAACGGATTGCAAACTTCCATCAAGGTGCTCAACAGCGGTACCAGGCAGGTACAGATCACGATGGACAACTACTATGTACGCTGGCTGGCAGCTTACGTTCAGTTTGTTGATGCCGATGGCAATACTATGAGCACACCCACCTGGCAGCCTGACGATGGCGGCATTGTGGCAGACATTATCAATGCCCTGAACCTGAATTATGATGACATGCGTTTTATCGGCTGGATCAATCCCATTGATACCGTGTTTGCCATCCCTGTTGCTGCCGATCCGGGTACGCTTACCGTAAATATAACATTTCCCGAAAATGCAGTTTCGGCTAACCTGTTTGGTTGCGGATTGGGCACCGGTAATAACCAATACCCAAAAACGCCGGTGATCGGCGGGGTATTCACCGGTTTGGCCAATTTAGGTATTCCCACCTTTTTCCTCGGTTTTGGCGTGGCGGCCCAAACGTATAAACCATTATACGATATCATGGGCAATGCTACTTTTATTAAAGCGGTGGTAGGGATCGGGGCGCTTTACTTTGGCGGCGATTTCATTTACAATGGCGCGGTGAATAAAAAAATGGACTGGCATGCATTCTCCTCGCTCACACAAATATTGTTCAACCAGGCGTGTACCAAAGCGTTGGTATGGTGTGAAGCGGAGATTGCCGGCGGGGAAATTGAAGATGAGATCCCGTTTGCAGGCTGGATCATGCTGGCCATTAATATCGCCACCACCATTGCGCAACTGGCGGAGACCATTATAGAAGTGGCCACCTCGCCGTGGATGATCACGAACAGTATCTCAACTACTATAACCAGTACACTTACCATTCATCCCGATCCCCGGCATGGGGCTTTCCCGGCACTACCTGCTGGTTCAAAGACGGCTTCCTATGTCACCAAAATGATCTACCAGGCGCAGAACAGGCCCAGCATTACTTCGCCGGCTGTTACGTTAAACCCCTCCAGCTATCCCTCAACACTAAGCGCTCAGTTTACCAATACGCTTGGCGGACAGGTTAAGTTTGAAGTGGATTTTTACATCGACAACTGGCTGGCCGGTAAAGCCACCACCTCCTGGCTGGAAAATAATGAAGACAATACAGCTAATATTACCTTATACCTGTTTCAGCAACCTATACCGCTTACCAATAAATCGGTATATGCGCATACGGCCATCCTGGGTTACCAGAACAATGCCTATACCTGGATACCCCAAACCACCCCGCCCAATGCTACCATTGCCAATACCGATACCAGCCAAAGCGGTAATGCCATTTCAGACTGGACGGGTTTGGCGTTGAGCCAGCGCAGTGGGATGATAGGGTTGGCCTGGAAGGCTGCGGGCATGGGTATTACCGATTGCTCAACCGGCGCCGGCGGACAACTATACGCTTTTGAGAACATCGATATCCCCGGTACCGACATGAACGAGGTGAAATTTCCATCCTGTGGTTTTACCTCGCCATCAGAGCTGGTGTATGATGTATATCCGCCAAAGTTCTTAATGCAGAATGGTGAATTCGTAATTGGCCTCAATGGCAAGCCTGTTCCAGACCCAACCGATGTTAGTCTGGGCAATTATTATGTTGACCCGCGTAAAGCTGATAATGACCAGGATGTAGATGGGGGCTACCATCTTCGATTGGTGACATTGGACACCAGTACACCCTTTAACATGGCTCCGAATCAAAATTCCTTTGGCCGTTTTCCTTATTACCCCGATTCCATTGCCATGCACCCGGGCGGGTATGTGATAGGCGTTAATAGAAAGTATTGTAAAATGATGATCACGCAGCTGGCAGGCGGCACTGGTCTGGCGGACAATAATATTCCGTTGGCGCTCAGCTTTGCAGGACAGGCGCTTAACTTCAACGATAGCAATGGCCGTGCGGGATTGTTGTTCACCCCGGTGGCTGTTACCAGTTCATACGACGGCACCATACTGGTGCTGGAGCAGCTGAGCAGCCAGGGTTTTAATATTGCCCGTTTGCAGGCATTTGATCTGAATGGTAACCCGGTGAACTGCTTCCAGGATAACACGGGCAAGCCTTCACCGTTCTTATTGCTGCCTGCCCCTGTTACTTACCTCGATGTGGCGGCAGTAGGCGATAATCATACCACCTATCTATATGTGTTATCTTATGCAAACGATGGCAGCCATGTAAGCGATTATAGCATGGCGATATACCAGTATGGTCAGGGGGCGCCTGCAGGCAATCTGTTGGTAACAACTCCTCAGATCCCGGCGGCACGCCTGAATGTGGATATGTGGCATACCCTGTATACCCTTAATTATGCCATGACCCAGGATGGAAAAGGAAACAACGCCGGTCCTTTGGGTGGAACCGGTACAGGCCCCGCCGGTCGTACCGTACCCTCAGTAAGCGAATGGTTACCACCGTTGCCTTCATAACCATATGCATAATAAAAAATGCCGTCCCGATCACATCGGACGGCATTTTTATGTGCGCCTTCCGCTAAAATTGCACTGACATCCGGGATAAATGATGGTTATTCAGCTTATTGATTGGTTAATGCCATTTACCTGATACAGCCATTATTGTAATTACTTGCAATATTAAACTGTAGCTATGAAATTGTTTGCCTTTATGAAAAAACTACTGCTCAGTGCCGGTACTCTTTTGCTGAATTTCACTGTATTCGCCCAGGTTAAAAGCCAGTGGGTGTATTTGAACGATGCTAATAAGCTTGAATATAAAACAACCGAACGTGGCGACAGAATAATGGATTTTTCCTATGCCGGTTACCGGGAGGGCGGAGTAGCTATCCCAACTGTTCCGGTAAAGGTCAGCATTAGCCCAACAGCCGGGGATAATTCCAATGCCATTCAACAGGCTATTGACCAGGTAAGTGGTATGCCTATGGTGAATGGGGTGCGTGGTGCGGTATTGTTACAAGCAGGTACTTATAATTGTGAACGGCCAATAACCATCAGCACCAGTGGTGTGGTACTCCAGGGCAGTGGTTCGGGCGAAAGCGGTTCCATAATAAATATGACCGGTAACCCACATGCCTGTATAGTAATAAAAGGCAATGTCACAACAAACGCAACCAATACAAAAACTACCATAGCCGATCCCTATGTTCCCTCGGGAGCTATAAGTTTTCAATTACGCCATGTAAAAGAATTCGCAGCAGGTGATACCATCCGGATTGCCCGGCCGGTAACCGATGCCTGGGTGCACTTGATGGGAATGGATAAACTGGTGCGGGATGGCAAAAAGCAAACCTGGGTTACCGGTGAAATAACAACAGAAAGAGTAATTAAAAAGATAAACAAAAACACGGTCACTGTCAATTTCCCGCTCACAGATTCCTACGATGAGCAATATCTTGGTAAAGATGGCGTGTCGGTAACAAAGATCACTACCAGTGGTATCATTGTTGAAACGGGTGTTGAGAACCTGCGGATCGTTGCACCTGCGCAATCAGTGACCATTAACGACGGGCTTTATCGTGCTTTGAACATGAGTGGGGTTACAGACGGATGGATGCGTAAGATAGAGATCCTGAATACAACAAACAGTATCAGTATTACGGCCAACCGGGTAACTGTTGACCATGTTAACATTGTACATACGGTGCCAACAAAAGGGTCCGCCAAACCGGCCGATCTAAATGGAAGCGGCGCGCAGTTGCTCTTTAATCAATGTAATATTACCGGCGATAATCTTTTTTACTTTGCTACCGGCGCCAAGGTATCAGGTCCTGTTGTTTTATTGAATTGTACTTTCCGGGGCAAGGGCTGGATACAACCACACCAGCGATGGGCTACCGGATTGCTGGTAGATAACTGCCAGGTGCCTGATGGCGGCATCGATTTTATGAACAGGTGCGCGATGGGTTCGGGCCATGGATGGGCAATAGGCTGGGCCGTAGCATGGAACTGTAGTGCACAGTCTTATTTGAACCAGTTACCGCCAGGGGCGGCCAACTGGGTAATTGGTTGCAAAGGAGAACCACAAAAAAAAGCCATTCCCTTTGATGCGGAGCCACTGCTGCCCGAAGGTATTTACGATGCCCATAACACACCTGTTGATCCATCCAGTTTGTACCTGGCACAGTTAACTGAAAGATTGGGAAAAGCGGCGGTTCAACATGTTGGGTATTAAATTCATGTGACATGCATTATATTTGGTACACAAAATAAAATGCCTGCCAACTATGAAGTATATCCTGATAACAGCCCTGCTGTTAATTACCCTGAATGTACATTCCCAAACCTGTTCCTGTGAAAAGGAATTCTTATACATTAAAAACATTGTTGAAAATGGTTTTGCTGGTTTTTCAGACAATGTAGCAAAGCTTACAGAAGCGGGCTATAAGAAAGAGATTGACCAGTTATTGAAGCTTACCCATAATAAATTTGCCAGCGACAATTGTATTCTGATCATTTCGCAATACCTCCATTTATTTAAAAGTTATCACCTTGGGTATTGGTCTAACTTTGATCGTATTAAGATCGACCCGCCTTTCGTTAACCATCGGCCGCACTTTAATGTTAAAGACAAGGATATAGCAAGGCTG
>JAJKIL010000037.1 GCA_021154515.1 Niastella sp.
GCTACTCAACAGGAAAAAGGGGAGAACCCAAAGATTACCCTGGAAGGTATCGACAAACAATTAATTGGACAGGTTGCCGCTAAATTACGCAGCTTACGTAAGCCTGAGCCTTACAAAGGAAAAGGTGTTAAATACGTTGGCGAAGTTATTCGTCGTAAAGCTGGTAAAGCAGCCGGTAAATAATCAATGGGTTAATGTGCTAATGAGGCAACTCATTAGCACATTGACCAATTTTCAAATTTTCAAATTAGCTCTCCGGCAGTATCGGAGAACACAAAATAAAAGCAATGAATACCAAATTAGTACAAAGGCAGAAGATCCGCTACCGCATCCGTAAAAAGGTTGCCGGTACTGCCGAGAAACCAAGACTGGCTATTTTTCGCAGCAACAGCGACATCTATGCTCAGTTGATCGATGACACAAAAGGGTTTACTCTGGCTGCTGCCTCTTCACGTGATAAGGATATCAGTGCGCAGAAAGGAACCAAAGTTGAAAAAAGCAAACTGGTTGGCCAGGCTGTTGCCCGTAAAGCAAAAGAACTGGGTGTTGCCAAGATCGTTTTCGATCGCGGTGGTAACCTGTACCATGGCCGGGTAAAAGCAGTTGCTGATGGTGCACGTGAAGGCGGATTAGAATTTTAAGACAGTTCACATTTTACAATTCCGATAATTTCAAATAGAAATAATGGCAAAAGTTAATTTAAACAGGGTTAAAGCCGGTGATATTGAACTGAAAGAGAAGGTGGTGGCTATTAACCGCGTGGTAAAAACAACTAAAGGTGGTCGCGCTTTCAGTTTCTCTGCCCTGGTAGTGGTAGGTAACGGAAATGGTGTTGTAGGTCATGGACTTGGAAAAGCAAAAGAAGTACAGGAAGCAATTACCAAAGGTATCGAAGACGCCAAAAAGAACCTGATTAAAGTGCCTATCATGCACGGAACCATTCCCCATGACCAATGGGCGAAAGAAGGTGCTGCCAAAGTATTGATTAAACCAGCTGCTCATGGTACTGGTGTGATCGCCGGAGGTAGCATGCGTGCAGTGCTGGAAAGCGCCGGTATCACCGACGTTCTGGCAAAATCACTGGGTTCTGCTAATCCTCACAACGTGGTAAAAGCTACATTCAAATCATTAGCTTTATTGCGTGAGCCGATTACTGTTGCCCGTCAGCGTAAACTGAACCTGAAGAAAGTATTTAACGGATAATGTCGTGCGCGTAAGCGATCGGCAAATCATAACTGAGTTGAATCATGAAAAAAATAAAGATCACTTTAGTAAAAAGTCCTATTGACAGACCTGAGCGCCAGAAACTGACTTTACAGGCTTTAGGTTTGAATAAGACGAATGCTTCAAAAGAAGTAGAAGCTACTCCGCAAATTCTGGGTATGGTTCGCAAAGTAACCCACCTGATAACAGTTGAGGAGCTGGCTTAAAAACCTGAATTAGCCAAAATTTCTAATAAAAAGCAGTCATTTCTAACAGATTTGATTGCTTTTGATGTTAGTAAATCATTATTTTCGCGGCGTTTTGTAGCGAATTATTATTTTTTTAAAAATGCGAGGGGCGATTCCCCGTAAGTAAAAATCAATTACAATGAAATTACATGAATTAAGGCCTGCAAAAGGCGCAACGCACAAAGAGAAACGTTTAGGTCGTGGTGAAGCTTCCGGTAAAGGTGGAACTTCTACAAAAGGTAACAAGGGTGGTCAGAGCCGTGCTGGTTATCAACGTAAAAACGCCCATGAAGGTGGTCAGATGCCTATTCAGCGTCGTTTGCCAAAACGTGGCTTTAAGAACCCATTCCGTGTTGAATACAAAGTGTTTAACCTGGGTCAAATCGATCATTTGATAGAAAAATATGAACTGACAGAAATTTCTCATGATTCACTGAGAGAGTGGGGTCTGGCGGGTCAAACAGATAAAATAAAAATATTAGGTAACGGTGAACTGAAGGGCAAAGTCGCTTTCAAAGTAAGTGCAATCAGCGAAAAAGCTAAACAAGCGGTAGAAGCAGCTGGCGGTTCCGTGGAGATTGTAAAGTAATTTTGTGTAACTTGCATAGACGCATTTGACCAATGCGTCTTTTTTCTTTGAGGGAAATCTAAAAATCTTGGTAAATCCGTGAAAAAGTTTATACAAACACTTAAGAATATCTGGGGGATTGAGGAACTGAGGAGTAAAATTCTGGTGACAATTACCCTGATAGCCATTTACCGTTTAGGAACTCACATTGTTCTGCCCGGTATTGACCCCGACAAAATCTCCGTTAATCAGGCAGGTGGCGGTATTCTTGGATTGATCGATGCCTTTGCCGGCGGCGCCTTTCACCAGGCATCTATCCTGGCACTGGGTATCATGCCATACATTTCTGCCTCTATCTTCATTCAGTTAATGACCATCCTGTATCCACCTTTTCAGAAACTGCAAAAGGAAGGAGACAGCGGTCGTAAGAAGATAAATCAATACACCCGTTACCTCACCGTGCTGGTAACCATTTTACAAGCCAGCGCTTACGTAGCTTTCCTGAATACAACAAACGCCCAGGCAATGGTGGAATCGTACAAACCCTTCTTCTGGGTTTCTACCACTATCATTCTTACAGCAGGCACCCTGTTTGTAATGTGGCTGAGTGAAAAGATCACCGACAAAGGTTTGGGTAATGGCAGCTCCGTGATTATCATGGTGGGTATCCTGGCCCGCTTCCCTCAGTCAATCTGGCAAGAGTGGAGCGCCCGCTCAAACAGAGGCGGTGGCGGTTTGTTGATCTTTGTAATTGAAATTGCTATCCTGGTTGCTATTATCATGGGCCTCATCATCCTGATCCAGGGTGTTCGTAAAGTGCCTGTTCAATATGCTAAACAAATTGTAGGTAACCGCCAGTTTGGTGGCGCCCGCCAGTTCCTGCCTTTAAAGGTGAACAGCGCCGGTGTAATGCCTATCATCTTTGCCCAGGCCATCATGTTCCTGCCAACCCTGTTGAGCAATTTCGACTCAACAAAAGGTCTGGCTGCCGTGTTTGGTAATCATAGCAACTTCTGGTACATGATCATTTATGCAGTAATGGTAATTGGTTTTACCTTCCTGTATACAGCTTTGATCTTTAACCCGAAGCAAATTGCCGACGACCTGAAACGTAATAACGGATTTATCCCAGGGGTAAAACCCGGTCAGCCTACAGCCGATTATATCGGTGCTGTAATGGATAAGATCACTTTCCCAGGTGCGGTATTGCTTGCCCTGGTAGGTATATTACCAGGTTTTGCTCAAAGAATGAGCGTACAACAATCGTTCTCTTCTTTCTTTGGAGGTACCTCCCTGCTGATCATGGTAGGTGTAATTCTGGATACCCTTCAACAGATAGAAACTCAGTTGTTGATGCGTCAGTACGATGGCTTGATGAAGAGTGGAAGAATTCAGGGACGCCAGCAGGTTACCCCGGCTTCCTCTATCTAATAAAATATTTCTCAGCAAACCAAACCTGACAACTTATTGTAATAGTTGTCAGGTTTTGCTTTAATATAAATCAGTGAGATGATCTACTATAAAACGGAAGCAGAAATTGCATTGATGCGGGAAAGCGCTTTACTGGTAAGTAAAACGCTGGCCCATATTGCCGGATTATTAAAACCGGGTATCACTACACTTTCTCTGGATAAAGTAATTGGCGAGTTTATTCGTGACCATCAGGCAGAGCCTGCTTTTTTGAACTATAAGGGCTATCCATTCAACTCCTGCATCTCGGTGAACGATGTGGTAGTGCATGGTTTTCCCGACAAGAATGAACTGAAGGAAGGCGATATTATTTCGGTTGACATTGGCACCCTTAAAAACGGGTATTATGGCGATCATGCCTATACGTTTGCGATCGGTGATCCCGGTGACGAGACAATGAAGCTGATAAAGATCACCAAAGAATCTTTATACAAAGGCATTGAAAAAGCAGTGGCCGGCAACCGCATTGGCGATATTGCTTATGCCATTCAGGAACATACCGAGAAAAAGCACGGCTATGGCGTAGTGCGCGAACTGGTAGGGCATGGCCTGGGAAGATCGATGCACGAAGATCCGCAAGTGCCTAACTATGGCCGGAAGGGAATTGGTACGGTGTTGCGCGAAGGGCTTGTGCTGGCCATTGAGCCTATGATAAACATGGGTAAAAAAGATGTGTACACGGAAGAAGATGGCTGGACGGTTCGCACCGTTGACCACAAACCTTCTGTTCACTTTGAACATGATGTATGTGTGCGTAAGGGAAAGGCTGATATCCTGAGCGATTACAGCATTATTGAAAAAGTAGAGAAAGCCAATCCCAATTTATATACTAAGGATTAAAGATTAAGTGAGCGAAGCAACAAAACGACTGGTAGTTATAGGAGGCGGGGCAGCTGGATTTTTTTGTGCGGTGAATGCTGCCCGTATGCATCCTTCGCTCAATGTGCTCCTGCTCGAAAAGACAGGTAAACTACTTTCAAAAGTAAAAGTTTCCGGCGGTGGTCGCTGTAACGTCACCCATTCCTGTTTTTCCATTAGTGATATGGTGCGCCATTACCCGCGGGGCGCCAACTTTCTGAAGAAAACATTTCATCAATTCTTTACAACCGATACTATTCAGTGGTATGCCGACAGAGGTGTGCCGCTGAAAACGGAAGATGACGGGCGCATGTTTCCCGTGACTAATTCATCGCAATCGATTATTGATTGTTTGATGAAGGAGGCAAATAAGTATGGGGTTGAGATCAGAATGATGGCCGATGTAAAAACCCTGAAGCAGGAAGCAGAACAATTTACACTTGAATTATCAGAATCCCGGTTCATAACTGCGGATTTCGTGGCCATTGCCTGCGGAGGCTATAACAAATTGTCACAATTCAGCTGGTTGCAGCAATTAGGCCATTCCATTGCAGAACCGGTTCCATCCCTGTTCACTTTTAATATGCCCGGGAACGCCATTACACAGTTAATGGGCGTATCGGTGCCGGAAGCGGCCGTAAAGATCACAGGCAGCAATTTATCGGCTAAAGGGCCTTTGTTAATCACTCATTGGGGATTGAGCGGTCCGGCCATATTGCGGCTCTCGGCCTGGGGAGCACGTCAATTGGCAATGGACAATTGGCAATTTGCAATTACAGTAAACTGGTTGCCTCAGTTCAATGAGCAAACTTTGCGAGCGCATTTGCAGCAACTTCGGTTCCAAATGGCAGCACAGAAAATAATTAATCGCAATCCATTCGATCTTCCACAACGGTTATGGCAATATTTTCTGCAGCAATCGGGCATCGATGAAGATAAACGCTGGGCCGATCTGCCGGCGAAGGAACAGAATAAACTGATTGCAAATTGTTGCGCACAGGAGTTTAATATACAGGGGAAAACAACTTTTAAAGAAGAGTTTGTAACTGCGGGTGGTATACAGTTATCGGAGGTGGATGCGAACACCATGCAAAGCAAACTGGTACCCCATTTATATTTCGCTGGTGAAATACTGGACGTAGATGGTATTACAGGCGGGTTCAACTTTCAACATGCCTGGACAAGTGGCTACATTGCTGCAAAAGCAATTGCCGCAGTATTGGAAGGGAAGTAAGTCCGGAAAAATATCCCGGACCTCCACGCTTCCTGGTTTCTTTAATTTATTTCGCCTGCTCCTGCGGCTGTTCCTGTTCCTGCGGAAAACCCAATAATCTTCTGTGATAAGTGATCTGCCCGATGTGGTAGTTCAAATGGGTGAGCATGTGCAACAATAAATACTCAGTTGTTACTGTTTCGCCATTAATAGGCAGTGGATAATTTTTTTCCAGTTCTTTTTTACTGGTTTGTTCCAATGCATCCTTCACGGCTACTTTAGCATTTTCTATTTCATTTAACAGCTTGTGTTTGCTGATATTTTTCAAATTGAATTCTGCCTCCCGGTTCCGGATGTAACCCGAATCACCCAGCACAGCGCCAATAAAATGCTGCAGGCTGCCAGTGCAATGTAAACACAGGTTGCCGCCGCTGTTCTTAATACCCTCTTTTACTACCCAAAGGCTGCTGTCGTCAGGGTATTGGGAAATTTCTTCAGTCAGTTTATTCAGGTCCCGCTCAAATAAAGTGATCAAAACTGGTGTAATCATAACAAATAGTCAGTTGAAATAATTTTCGATAAAAGTAAATAGAATTATTGCCTGTCTGAATAGGAGCACAAAAAAATAATTTTCATTCGTTAAATCCAATCTTATTTATGCACGTTTTCCCAAATTCACCAAACAATTTCGTGCAATATATACTGTTGGGTCGGCTAATCGTTTTTGCTATGTGAATTATACTACCTCAACCGGCAACCAACAGTTGCATGGCCGGAAAAGTTCATGGGAAAGGGCTGTTTAACATTGTGAAAATCAGGTAATTGCTAAATGAAAAAAAACAAATAAACCGGCTGTAATTCAGCATTTTAAATTATCTTTGCAGCCCCGAATTAAAATCATCGGGTTTTTTATCATGTTTCAATTTATTAAACAATTAAACGCTGATGCACAGGAGTCTTCTGCAGCCGGTCAGGATGCTGAAGCTACAGCGACACCAAAAGCACCTGCAGCTCCTGAAGTTGTGGACAACAGTGCACACGACGATTTCGACTGGAGCATTGACAAACGTAACGTGGCTACGTACAGCAAAGAAGAGAAATTAAAGTACGATGCTGTATACGAAGGCACTTTCAAAGCGGTTACCGACGGTGAATTAGTAAAAGGTCTTGTTGTGGCCCTTACTAAAACTGATGTGGTGATCAACATTGGTTTCAAGAGCGATGGTCTGGTTTCTTTAAACGAATTCCGTGATCTGCCAAACCTGAAAACCGGTGACGAAGTGGAAGTTATGGTTGTTGAGAAAGAAGACCGGGAAGGTCACCTGAACCTCAGCCGTAAGCAAGCCCGCATTACCCGCGCCTGGGAAAAAATCGTTGAAGTTCACAAAACCGGTGAAGTTATCACTGGTACTGTTACTTCAAAAACCAAAGGCGGCCTGATCGTGGATGTATTTGGTATGGAAACATTCTTACCAGGTTCACAGATCGACGTTAAACCTGTAACTGATTACGATCAGTTTGTAGGTAAGACCATGGAGTTCAAAGTAGTGAAGATCAACGAAGCTATTAAGAACGCTGTAGTATCTCATAAAGCTCTTATCGAAAGCGATATCGAAGCACAACGTGCTGAGATCATGAGCAAACTCGAAAGAGGTCAGGTTCTGGAAGGAACTATCAAGAATATCACCGATCTCGGCGCCTTCATGGATCTGGGCGGCTTAGACGGTCTGTTGTATATCACTGATATCAGCTGGGGCCGCATCAGCCATCCGGGCGAAGTGCTGAAACTGGATCAGAAACTGAAAGTGGTTGTATTAGACTTCGATGATGAGAAAAAACGCATCAGCTTAGGTCTGAAACAACTGACTCCACATCCTTGGGATATTCTGCCAGAAAACATTCACGAAGGTTCTGTAGTGAAAGGTAAAGTGGTGAATATTGAAGATTACGGCGCATTCCTGGAGATCATGCCAGGTGTTGAAGGTCTGGTACACGTAAGTGAAATTACCTGGGCTAACACACCGATCAATGCGAAAGAATTCTTCAAACTGGGTGATGAGTACGAAGCCAAGATCGTAACGCTCGATAAAGATAATCGCAAAATGAGCTTGTCTATCAAGCAAATGAGCGAAGATCCATGGAGCACTATCGAAACCAAATTCCCGGAAAGCAGCCGTCATACAGGTTTGGTGAAGAACATCACTCCTTATGGTGTGTTCGTTGAACTGGCTCCTGGTATCGGTGGTATGATCCACATCAGCGATCTGAGCTGGCTGAAACGCTTTAATCATCCTTCTGAGTACACTAAAGTTGGTGAGAACATCGACGTAGTGATCCTCGGAATTGATAAAGACAATCGCAAACTGCAACTCGGACACAAACAACTGGAAGAAGATCCCTGGAATGCATTACAGGGCACATTCGCAGTTGGCTCTGTACACGAGGGAACAGTTATCCGCAGAGATGACAAAGGTGGTATCGTTCAATTACCGTACGGTTTGGAAGGATTTGCACCTAACCGTCACCTTATGCGTGAAGATGGCAAAGCAATCGGCGCTGACGAAACAACTCAGTTCATGGTTATCGAATTCGATCGCAATGAAAAACGCATCGTAGTTTCGCATACCCGTATCTGGGAACAATCCAAGCAGGAAGAAAAACAAGCTGCTCAGAAAGAAGCCCGTGCTGAAGCTGACAAAACCAAGAAATCAGTGAAGGCCATTCAGGGTAAAGTAGAAAAAGCTACTTTAGGCGACCTGGGTGCACTGGCTGAGATCAAAGAAAAATTAAAGCAGGAAGAACAACAAGGCGGTACTCCTGAAACAAAAGAGTAACCTTTGTTACGCTGAACGCATAATGCACAACGTTTAACGCAGCATTTGCTGAAAGCAGTTCCTGAATGATATAAGGAGTCCTCCCGGTTTAACCGGGAGGACTCTTTTTTTATGTATTTAAGAAGCGTTCATGCAAAACCGAGATAGCCTGTATAACTAGCACATTATCATTACATGGCCCATTACTGCCTGATTGACTGGCATCATTAGTTTATAACAAAAACGTATACAAGCTTGCATAAGAAAAATCAGTGTTATATATTTATATCAGGAACTCAAAAAAGGATACAATCTTAGTTCAGACCACCTAGTAATTAGCGAGCAACTTCCCACTTATCCGATTCATATACAACCAGATCCCATCGTAGGGATAAATCAGCAAGCGTAGTTCACCCAGTAAATTCGTGCCATATGAAGAAGCCAATCCCTTCTTTATAATTCGTTAGTATTTTCCTGTTATTTACGCGCTTCATAGCAGTGCTTAATGCCGCTGTTTGTTTCCACCATTAATCAAGATCAGTAATACTTTACGTACAATGATGTCTGTTACCGATGTATTCGGTTCAGTCTTCCTGTACTCAACTTCATACATACAGGTTCATTTGGGTAGTAACATTCAGCGGGGTGTTCCGGTCGTTACCGGGGCGTCCCGTTTGAGTTTTGTGTATAGTTGATCAGTTAACCAGTTGACCAGTTAACCAGGTAGAAAAAAGTTAGGAGAAATAAAGA
>JAJKIL010000038.1 GCA_021154515.1 Niastella sp.
TAAACCGGCTCCTCTGCCGGTAAATTCAACAACGGGCAGGCCGGTTATCGCGCTCATGATGAGGGTGGCGGAGGAGGTATTCCCAATTCCCATCTCCCCAAGACCAATGCAATTGCAACCATCCGCTGCCAGCTGGCGCACGATCGATCGTCCTTTTTCGATGGCTTGCTCTGCTTCTGTAATGGTCATGGCCGATTCGTTCAAATAATTCTTTGTTCCATAACCTATTTTGGCATCGATCACATCTATGGGGTTGGAGGTGAAATCAAAATTTACACCTGCATCCACTACCTTCAGGGTTAATTGATTTTGCCGGCAGAATACGTTAATGGCTGCACCACCATAAACAAAGTTCAATACCATCTGCGCCGTTACTTCCTGTGGATAGGCGTTCACCAAACCCGTTTTCGCAATGCCATGGTCACCGGCAAACACAACAATGTGCGGGCGTGTAATAACCGGTTTTATCGTATGCTGTATCAACCCAATTTGCTGGGCTATTTCTTCCAGTCTTCCTAATGCTCCCAGTGGTTTTGTTTTATTATCGATGGTACGTTGAAGCTGTTGTTTTAGTTCTTCTCCCCTTTTCATTTGTCTGTTTTTTTAATTTTTCATTCAACCAGGTAAGAGATCGCAAAAATAAAATCCATATTCCGAAGCCTGGTCCATAGGGTTACAGGAGTCCTGTGCCTGTTGTGGCGCCTGGTAAGTGCGGTATACAATATCGCCTTTGGTAAAAGGTATGGGATGCTTAAAAACAGGACCGTCAAAAACGTAAGAATGGTATTCGCCATTTTCACCGCATACATCTACGTTAGCAGGCAGATCGCGCACAAACGATTCATCGATTATGCGGCCACAAAAACTTTGATCCAGGAATTTGGTGTTCACGCAAACGATGATGGCCTTAAAACCCAGTTGCAGGAATTCCTGCATCAGCTGAGTGGTTGGTATTTTCCATAATGGAAACACACATTGAATATCAACCGTGGCCAGTTTTTCTTCCCGGTAACGTTTCAGGTCTTCCAGGAAGATATCTCCAAATACGGCATTGCTATAGCCATTGTTTTTTAAGGCAGTCACTTTCGTCATCATCGCCTGTTCATATTCCTGCATGCCTGGTTGTTCGGGAAGCTCAATGGTATGCAGAGGTAACCCAATAGAGGCAGCCTGCGCTTCCAGTAAAGATCGCCGAACACCATGCATCGATATCCGGTCATGCGCTGCATTCACACTGGTGAGCAAACAATCAACCTGGTACCGTTTATCCTGTTGTATATAATGCAAACAGAGCGATGAATCCTTTCCACCGCTCCAATTCATATAAGATTTTATCAAAGCTGCCATCACGGAATGTTACTATTTATTTAGAACTAAAAACTCAGGGAACCCATTCACCATTGACCATTCACCATTCACGATTTAATTTCCATCGCTATCCCACTCACGATAAACACCACCTTATTCGCCTTCTGCGCAATGTACTGATTCATCCAGCCTTGCAGATCGGTGAACTTTCTGCCGATCTCGGTTTCGGCATGCATGCCCATACCCAGTTCATTGCTGATGATTATATAAGTATTATTGGTTGTATCCAGCTGATCTATTTCCAGCTTGCCTTGTTGCAAACTGGCGTCAACATCATATTTGGTATCAGTAAAGAAATTGGTGAGCCATAGCGTAACGCAATCCATCACTATTACTTTTCCTGAAAATGACAACCCACTGATGTGCTTTTCTTCTTCGATGCTTGTCCAGCGTTCATCTCGTTCAGATTGGTGGCGTTGAATGCGTTTTTCAAAATCATCGTCCCAATGGCGGGCCGTGGCTACATAAACAGGGTTATTGCTCAATTGAAGGGCCAGTTGCTGGGCATAGCGGCTCTTCCCGCTTCTCGCTCCCCCGGTTATAAATATAATTCCTCCCCCTCCACCGGAGGGGGTTGGGGGGAGGCCCCCTTTATCGGGTGTTACCATTAATAAAATATTTTTCCTTGAATAGCGTGTATTTCTGTTTTAATTCGAGCAGGCAATTACGGCAAAGGCAATCGGTATACCGTTCTTCTATAAATGATTTTTCATCAGGCGTGAAGTTTATCCCATAACACTGGCAATGCATTACATCGCCCACTTTACATTCAAAAGGGGCCTGGCAACGCGGACAGGTTTTTTGTTCATGTTTACACATGTGCCGGTGTTAGTTGATGAAGTGGTTGGTATTTATGCTGCAGATGAGCAGGAACGGTGAACAGTGTAGGGTGAAACAAAGCAGCCAGTAATTCAATGCCATCCGTTAACGTGCTGGCGCTTGGTTGGGTGAACAGGTCATAATCGGCCATGAACACCGCATTGTTGCCTACTGCTGTAAGCTGGGCCCATTCCTTTTTCTCAGTCAATAAATGAATTTCTTCGCCGGTTCTTGAAATAGTAAAACCACAGGGCGCTATCACCAGTACCTCAGGGTCGTACCTAACGATCTTTTCCCAGAGGGTAACAATGCTGTCGCCACCGGGGTTCGAGAGCATATCTATACCGCCGGCAAAAGCGATCTGGTAAGGGATCCAGTGGCCGCAATTGTAAATGGGCGCCAGCCATTCCATTACCATTACCCGTTTGGGCGGTGCTTTATGCAAACGCAAGGCATCGATGAGGGCGTCAATTCTTTTTTGTAAGGCAGCCAGGTAAGTATAAGCTGCTTCTTCGCTGCCCATGGCGGTTGCAATGGTAATAGCGGTATTAAAGACATCGTGCAGGGTGTTGGGCGTAAGCGGTATCAGCTGGGGTTGTTTTTCCAGTTTGGCTACTGCGGCTGCGGTGCAGGCAGTATCGATCTGGCATACTTCACAAACATCCTGCGTGAAAATAACGTCGGGCGAAATGGCCTTCAGCACTTCTTCATCTACATAATACAGGCTTTTGCCTTGTGCTTTGGAAGCCGAAAATATCTTATCTATCTCCGTGCTGCTGTAGTTATTGCCTTCCAGTACACAGCGTACTACTTTTTGTTTTTCTGCCAATGCCTCGTGCGGGCACTCAAACGTAATGCCTTGTAACAGGTGTTGCAAACCCATATCATAGATCATTTTTGTAGCAGCTGGGAGAAAGGAAGACGCAATCATAGTAATGAAGAATTAGAAATAAAGAATAAGAAATGAGAAAGTGGAAGGACAGTTACAGGTTTCAAGTTACAGGTTACAAGGCCTTTTATATATACCCTGAAACCTGTAACCTGTAACAATTAATGCGCTGTCTGTAAAGAGGTATATCGTCTCTGCAACCATTCAAACATTCCAAACAAAATGGCACTATAGATTGCTGTTCCGCTCAGGAATCGCCATTCGTATGGGATGGCAGTGATCAGGCGTTGTGTATACACTGTCAAAGAGAATTTATTATCAATCAGGCAGCCGCCAATATCACTTACCAGCCAGTGGATGAGGGTGGACACAATAACAGCTATCACAACATTTTTGATAGTAATATCACGAATGATCAGTTTGCCGGCAATGGTCATCAGGGCAAAGGCGCCATAAGTCCAGAACCAACCGGTGTACAATAAACCATCGCGGAATTGAGCGTAAATGGTGAACGACAATACCAGGTCACTAACAAACAATGTCAGCAAAGGAAAAGCAAACGGTTTTACATTACCAGTAAAATAAGCACCGCCAAATAAAGCCATAGCGCCAATGGGTGTGAACACGGTGAGCGGGCCCCAACCGGTAAAGGCCAATAAACGCAAAGCTGCTGTTACCAATATAAAGAGCAGCAATACGGCATTCCGTGGATTGATCTTCAAAACTGACATAGTGTGTTGTTTTTGTATAATTATATTTTAAAGTTCAGGATGAACTTACAGGGAGAGCCCAAAAGGAAATGAAATGGTCTTATGCAGTAAAGACTGATTTCATCCCGGCCTTTCACCCGAAAGCTCGTTGATGCAATTTGCAACTGGCAGGTCTTCTGGCTTGTTCTATGCTGAGCGCCTTCCCGTTGTTTTTCTTTATACAACAGTGGCATGGGAACTCAATGATCGAAAATCAACAGGTAGCAAATAGTCGGTATGCAAAAATTGCATGAGCCATTGACGATTCACGATTGCCGATTCACGAAGAACATACAGCTACGGGGATAGCACCGGATTTGCACCGGTTTCCCTTTTCATCCTCCCAACATGTCGGGAGAAACCAATTACGCAACAAAAATAGGGGGTGTTGCCCTATCACCAATATATTTTTTTAATACATTGATAAAAAGCAACACCCCAGGTAGTAATTTGTCAATCAGGGCATTAAAGGGCCATTAAAACCTGTACTGGAATAAAACGCCGCTAAAATAGTTACGTCCCGGCGCGGCATTGTAATACCGGCCACCGGTGGCATTAATGTCATTCCCCAGGCTATAGGTCACATCAAACAGGTTGTCAACACCCCCAAACACCTCCATCATAACTGATTTACTCAATGATGTGCGCCACCCGGTACGGCCACCAGCCAGGTTATAGGAACTGGCCATATCGGTATTGGCATCATTTAATGCCAGGGCATCGTTGTAAAACCAGGTAAGGTTAATATACCAGCCGGGGCGGGTAGTAACATCCAAACCGGCAGCCAGCATATGTTTTGGTACACCAGGCAGTTTGTTGCCTGAATAATCGGTGGTAACCACTTTAAAATCCTGGTAGCGGAAATTATAATAAGTATGGCTGACCCAAATGCGGGCGTTGTTTACAAACCGGTTCTTATGCGGTAAAAGCTGATAGCTGAGCTGTGACTCAATGCCCCTTTGTTTGGTACTTCCGGCATTGGTAAAATAGTCAGCCCCGCTGGCGTCACGACGTTGCACAATCGCATTGCGCAGCTCATAATAAAATGCATTCACTTCCACATACAGGCGTTGTTGTAACCAGCTGCTTTTAAAACCAGCCTCATAGTTCAACCCATGCTCCGCCTGCAGGTCGGTATTGATGATGCTGGTAGAGGGCAATATTTCTGCAGTGCCGGGTGGTGAAAAGCCGCGCGATACACTGGCATACAGCAGCAGGCCGGGTATAACCTTTTTTGAGATCGCGATCCGGGGCGCCCATTCACTGTTGAAGGTGGCATTGAGCTTCCCGGTTTCGGGCCCGGTAAGCCGCGTAATGGTGATGGATGATTTATTGATGCTCACTCCTGCGCTTACCGACCAATCTCCCCGCAGGTGAAGATCTCCCTGTACAAAACCAGAATAAATGTAATTGTCGATATCATCATCGGTTTGAACGGTATCGGGGCTGCCACCGGCATTCCTGAATGTTTTGGTGTTGAAAAAGCCACGTTGTCCTTCGCCGCCAAATGATACCTGCAGACTGTTTTGCTGCCATTGTTTGTTTAACGTGAACACCGTGCGGCCGCCAAAATGCGGTTCGCTTCTTCTTTCATAATTACGAAAGGTGGGGTTTTTTATATTGGAAAAAGCACCATACACCACCGTCGTATTCTGAAAGTTTTCGGTGAACCGGTATTGATGATCGATACCTGCTAAAAATGTTTTCTGGTATATAGCAGCCTGGGCATCCTGGGCGCTGGGAAAGGCGCCTGCTGCCGGACGTGCCGCACGCGGATTGGCCTTGTATTGGGCGGCCGTTAAACCACCGGGCGTTTGATAATACAGATCGCCATACAACACCGAGGCCGACAGTTGTTGTTTATCGTTTGCTTTTACCAGCGTTTCCCAGGTTACTACATCACGCCGCATGTGGGTATTGTCACGGTAACCATCACTGGTTTGATGGGCATAGCCAAATGTATTATTTTGATCGCTGTCGCCCAGCGTAACCTGGGCATTTAAGTTTTTCAGATTATAGCTGCCGGTTCCGTAATGCAGGTTTATGCCGGTCGGCCGGTCATTGGTTTGGCTATTGATCAGCACTGCGCCACCGGTGCCGGCGCCGTATAAACTGCTGGCCGGCCCCTTCAGTATCTCAATGCTGTTTACGTTATAAAAACTCAATTGATTCAGATACGTATTACCACCCGGGTCGGTGAAAGGAATTCCATTCCAGTAAACTTTTACATTGCGCACCCCAAAAGGCGAACGCAGGGTACTGCCACGTATATTTAACCGGTAGCTGCCGGGCGAGCGTTCTTCCATATGCACGCCAGGTGTGGCATTCAGCGCGGGTAACAGACTGGTATTATTGTAGCGTTTTAACTGGTCGGCATTGATGACATTGATGGCAGCCGACACTTCTTTTAACTGCCGGTTTTGTTCATAAGCTTTTACCACTACTTCCTGTAAAATTCGGGTGGTGTCGGTTGATTGATTATTTTGCGCATGCAGCGGGCAGGCTGCAATAATTGCCAATAAAATAAGGATACAGCTTTTCATCGTCATTGCCTGAATTAGTTCCTAAAGGTAAAGGCAAAATATTATTAACTTCCACTAATGAAGTCCACCACCCGTTTAAATTTGTTCGATCTCACCATGATCGTCGTCAGCCTGGTAATAGGCATGGGCATTTTTCGTACCCCGGTAAATGTAGCCCGGCAGGCAGGTTCGGCCCAGATGTTTTTTCTGGCCTGGATCATCGGTGGGCTGATTGCATTATGTGGGGCATTAACCTATGCTGAGATAGGTTCAAGGTTACCGGTAACCGGGGGCTATTACAAGATATTTTCATATTGCTATCATCCATCCATCGCCTTCGCCATAAACTGCATCATCCTGGTGTCTAATGCGGCTTCCCTGGCCGGCGTGGCGTTGATCGGGTCAGAATACCTGGCCAATGTATTGTTTAAAGGAAGCAGCAATATCAATACCATCAAACTCATTATATCAACCATAGCGGTGATCACCTTTTATGGGGTGAACCTGCTGGGATTAAAAATGAGTGCCCGCACCCAGAATGTACTAACGGTGATAAAAATAGGTGTAGTGATTTTTTTGATAAGCGCTTTATTTACTGGCGACTATGCCACTACGTATACCCAGGCCCCGGCTGCAGCGCCTGGTTTCATGAGCATTTTAAAAGCGTTCGGGGCCTGTCTGGTAGCCGTTAGTTTTACGTATGGCGGCTATCAACAAACGATAAATTTTGGAGGCGAGGTACAGAATCCGTCAAAAATTTTACCAAAAGGGATATTTTTTGGCATAGCTATCATAATGTTGCTGTATATTACGATTAATTACACTTATTACAAGGTGATAGGTTTTGGATCTCTAAAAGAAGCACAATCCATAGCTGCCATACTCGCCGGTAAATTGTTTGGGGAAAAAGGATTCACCATTTTATCGGTACTCTTATTCCTGTCTGTGCTGGCCTATGTAAATGTATTGTTGATGAGTAACCCCCGTGTTATGTATGCAATGAGTGATGAAGGCGTATTACCGGCTGTATTTAAAAGAGTAAGCGCAAAAAGAAATGTAATTGTGGTTTCACTGACTGCATTTGCAGCGCTGAGCCTTATTACTTTATTCTATGGCAAATCGTTCGATGAAATCCTTAATCACACAATTTTTTTAGATTCGATTGGTATGGCCACTTCGGCAGGCACTATTTTCATTTTGCGCAAAAGGGGAGTAGGTGGAAATGGGAAAAATAGTTATCGCATGAAGCTGTATCCATTGTTACCGCTGATCTTTATTGCAGCGTACCTGTTTATAGGCACCAGCATAGCGATCAATACACCAAAAGCGGCGTGGGTAAGCGCATTGACATTCGCAGTTTTTTTCGCACTGTATTTTGTGTTACGCATAATCAAGAAATCTCCTCAACCAAACTAAAGTCACATGAATGATCTATCGTACATTTTAAATGAACTGGGAGAAGATCGCGAGCAGTATTTCCGTGCCATTTCTCCACCCATTATGCAAACCAGCAATTTTGCTTTTAAAAAGGTGGACGATCTGCGTAAAGTGTTCGAAGATGAATTTAGCACCTACCTGTATAGCCGCGGTTTAAATCCAACAGTGGATATTTTACGGCAAAAACTGGCCGCCCTCGATGAGGCAGAAGATTGCCTGGTGTTTAACAGCGGCGCCTCCGCCATCTTTGCTTCCGTTTTTTCGAATGTACAATCAGGTGACCACATTGTTTCGGTTCGTGCTCCCTATACCTGGGCGCAAAGAATGTTCGATAACATCCTGCCCCGCTTTGGCATCAGCACCACTTATATCGATGGTACCCGCATTGAGAGTTTTGAGCAGGCCATTCGTCCCAATACAAAGATCATTTACCTTGAATCGCCCAACAGTTGGGATTTTGCGCTGCAGGACCTGCAGGCCGTGGCCGATCTGGCAAAGTCAAAAAATATTATAACAATTTGTGATAACAGCTATTGCACGCCCCTGTTTCAGAAACCGGTAGCTATGGGCATTGATATGGTATTGCAATCGGCCACCAAATACATCGGCGGTCACAGCGATGTGGTAGCGGGCGTATTGACCGGCACCCGCCAGATGATGAAGAAGATCTTCGACAATGAATTGCTGAACATGGGCAATGGCATTACTCCGTTTAATGCCTGGCTGCTGATACGTGGCCTGCGTACCCTGCCCGTTCGGTTAGAACGAATATCACAAAGCACCCTCAAAGTAGTTGACTACCTGAAAAAACATCCCCTGGTAGAAGAAGTTATCTTTCCTTTTGATCCCACATTTCCCCAATATAAGCTGGCCAAAAAGCAAATGAGCGGCGCCTGTGGATTATTTACTGTTGTAATGAAGGCAGAAAAAATGGATCAGATTGTAACCTTCTGCGAATCCTTGCGACATATTCTAATGGCTGTAAGCTGGGGTGGTCATGAAAGTCTGGCTATACCCCGCTGTGCCTCCATTTTACCGGAAAACTTCGATCCAGGCAATCGCGCCCATAAAATGATCAGGTTTTATGTAGGCCTCGAAGACCCGGACTACCTGATTGCAGACTATGAGCAGGCTTTTGCTAAAAGCCGGTAAATTTTAGCAGGTAGTAGAACAGGCAGGCGTACAGGAAATATAGTGAATAAAATTTATTGGTCAACATTATGGTGGGGCTACCCTCACCTACTGTCGTTTGGTTGGTCCTGAGCAAAGTCGAAGGATATTTTAACAGACCGCTTATCAAAAACAACATCATTCGCCTCTCATTACAATTACTTTTGGAATATGAAACCTCAATGGCAAAATTTTCATTAAAAATTCCCAAGGCTCCGCCAGCTGGCGGATTTGTCATTGTAAGTTCCATCTGGCCAAAAAAATAAATTATATTTTCAGATGAAAAAAAGTAGGACCCTATTACTGCTCCTTATCTGTTACCTGCCATATGGGATGCAGGCCCAGGATACCACCAAATGGGACCTGCGCCGTTGCGTTGAATATGCATTGGCTAATAACTTAACGGTGCAACAAACCAGCCTGCAGGCCAATGTAGCCGAAGTGAACGAAAAGCA
>JAJKIL010000039.1 GCA_021154515.1 Niastella sp.
AAATAACCCGTGGGGTTATTAGGATTGCAAATAAGAATGGCTTTGGTTTTGGGCGTCACCAGTGCTGAAAATGCAGAAATAGGCGGCAAGGCAAAACCTTTATCTATATGTGAGGTTACAGGTACTACTTTAATGCCTGCAGCTACGGCAAATCCATTGTAATTGGCATAGAAGGGTTCCGGAATAATCACTTCGTCCCCCGCATCCAGGCAGCTCATAAAGCCAAATAATATGGCTTCAGACCCACCGGTTGTTACAATGATCTGGGTATGGTCTACTTCAATCCCGTTCTTTTTATAATACTGTACCAGTTTGCGGCGATAGCTTTCATTACCGGCGCTGTGGCTATATTCGAGTACTTTAAAATCGGCAGTACGAACGGCATCCAGGATCGGCTCCGGCGTTTCAATATCAGGCTGGCCGATATTCAGGTGATATACTTTTGTGCCCCGCTTTTTAGCTCCTTCGGCGAATGGCACCAGTTTACGTATGGGTGATGGCGGCATCAATTGGCCGCGACTACTAAGTGTTAGCATTTCGCAAATATAGGGTACTGGTTTTATGTTCAAAATGCTTTGTTTCTGGTTGAGAATGTGGTATTTACACAAAATACTGTTCTGGTAGACTGGTTCATTTAATGTATGATGAAAGTCAACGGATTACATCCAGCACAAACAAGCATAGCGAACAATGGGTTTGAAAAAAAAATCCTCACAGCTTTCGCCGTGAGGACCAGTTATTTTATCGATTATTACTTTTCTACTTCAGAAGAATTACCCTTTTTTGGTTGCTTTTTCTTTTTCGAAATTAGCGTAGTCTTCAGCTTTCAGCACTTCGCCAGTAATTTTCAATTCCAAAGGTTGGTCTACCCCGGCTACTTTTACATATATGGTTTTATTAAAGGGGCCGGCGGCCGCCGCATTGAAACCGGCAGTGATTTTATCTTCTTTACCTTTTGCAATGGGAGCTTCTGGTTTTACGGGAGTTGTGCAACCGCAAGAAGCAGTAGCTGATTCAATAACTACGGGTTTATCTGTAATATTAGAGAATGCGAATGAATATGTAACGGGTACGCCTTGTTTGATTTTTCCAAAGTCGTGATTTACATCCTTAAACTTAACATAGCTATCCGCCTTTTTAACAGTTGCAGGCGCAGCAGTCTGAGCAAATACACCAGCAGTTAAGATCAATGCTGCAAATGCTAATACGAAACTTTTCATGTGTTTATGTTTTAATTGTTTTTCAATAATGATAAAGACGCATTCACCGGTGCTGAGGTTGCTGGACCTTTAAAAACTGTACCTGTAATCGTCAATGTTTTGAATTGGTGATTATTGTATGTAATGGTGATCGTTTTTGTAAACATGCCTTCAGCAGCCGCATTGTAACCTACTTTAATGGTGCTGGGAGCGCCGGGTTGAATGGCGTCTTTGCTCCATTCGGGCGTGGTGCAACCGCAGGATGCCTGTACATTTTCAAGCATCAGGGGTTCTTTACCTATGTTTACCAGCTCAAAGTTATGGGTAACAGGCCTACCTTGTTGAATTTTTCCAAAGTCATAAGAGGTTTCCTTTAACTGAATAACCTCGGCTGGTTTTGTTTCAACAGGCTTTGTATTGGTAGCCGTTTGGGCTTTGGTAACCAGCGTGACTGTTGCCAGGCAAACCAGTAAAAGCAATCTCTTCATACGTACAAATTTTAAGGTTTTTGGTTGGTATTGGCTAAACTACACAATATCCGGCTATTTCCGGGATAAAAAATGGGTCCTTTTTCTATCAATGGGAATAACATCCTCAACCATAACGTGTTCAAAATTACATTTTTAACGAGCTATTGACCAATTAATTTTTTGGCTTGTGACATTTTTTTAACAACCCCTCAAAATGGCATTAGAATTAATACTTTTGTCGCATGGAAAATAGCACTCACAATCAATCGCTTGCCGGCGAGAAGCTGTCTTTCGATAAATTTCGCGAAGAAGTATTAAATGATTACCGCCTGGCCTGCGAAAGCCGGGAGGTCAGTTTACTGGGTCGCAAAGAAGTACTTACCGGTAAAGCCAAGTTTGGCATTTTTGGTGATGGCAAAGAGATAGCGCAAATTGCAGCTTCCAAATTTTTCCAGCCCGGCGATTTCCTGTCGGGTTATTATCGCGATCAAACGTTTGCTTTTGCCACCGGCCAGGCCACCATTGAAGAATTTTTTTCACAACTGTATGCCGATACAGCGAATGACCCCCATAGTGGCGGCAGGCAAATGAATGCCCACTTTGCCACACCCATCATTGATAAGCAGGGGGAATGGCTCGACCTGGTTAACCGCAAAAACATTGCAGCCGGTTTGGCACCTACTGCCGGACAAATGCCGCGTGCATTGGGTATGGCCCTGGCTTCCAAATTATTCCGCCATTCCGATGCACTGAAAGATCTAAACCAATTGAGCAACAATGGTAACGAGATCTGTTTCTGTACTATCGGTGATGCTTCTACATCCGAAGGTCATTTCTGGGAAGCCCTGAATGCCGCCGGCGTTATGCAAATACCATTGGCCGTTTTTGTGTGGGACGATGGGTACGGTATTTCCGTTCCGCGTCGCATGCAAACTATTAAAGGATCAATTTCAGAAGCCATGCGTGGTATGCAACGTAAAGAGAATACCAATGGTTTCGATATTTATAAAGTAAAAGCCTGGGATTATGCAGGTATGTGTGAAGTGTTTGAATCGGCCATCCGCCGCATGCGTGAAACGCATATCCCGGCCCTGTTTCATGTAGAGGAAGTAACCCAGCCGCAAGGCCATTCTACTTCGGGCAGCCACGAACGGTACAAAACACCCGAGCGCCTCGCCTGGGAACGGGAGTGGGATGGAAATAAAAAAATGCGGGAATGGTTGCTCGAAAATACCCTGGCCAGCGAAGATGAGTTGGAAGAAATTGAGAACAAGGCCAAAGAATTGGTGCGGCAAAGCAAAGTGCGGGCCTGGGAAATGTACATTTCACCTTTAAAGCAGTTAGTAGCCAGATGCATGGAAACGCTCGATACGTTGATCGCGCATGGGGCTGATACCACTGGTGAAATCGCTGCTGCTAAAAATACCCTGGCCGCTAACCGCGAGCCATTACGTAAAGATGTTCTTCAGGCTTTACACAAAACTATTCAGGCGGCAGGTGATTCCCATTTGATTGCTGAAGTGAAAGAATTCTATCAGCAATTGAAAAAAGAAGGGTATAAAAATTACGGTAGCTTTTTGTACGATGAAAGCCCGAAGAGCCCGATGAAGATAACTACCACGCCGTTGGAGTTTGCCCATGATTCGCCCAGCATGAACGGGTATGAGATCCTGAATCATTACTTCGATGAACTGTTCACCAGGAACCCCAGGGTGTTGGCCTTCGGGGAGGATGTTGGTAAGATCGGTGATGTGAACCAGGGTTTTTCCGGCTTACAGAATAAATATGGCGAGAACCGCATCTTCGATACTTCTATCCGTGAGTTAACCATCATCGGGCAGGGGATCGGGCTGGCTTATCGCGGTCTGCGTCCCATAGCCGAAATTCAGTACATCGATTATCTGTTGTACGGACTGCAACAATTGAGCGATAATGCTGCTACGTTGTATTGGCGCACCAAAGGCCGCCAGGCTTGTCCGCTCATTGTGCGTACACGTGGTCACCGCCTCGAAGGCATCTGGCACAGCGGTTCACCCATGGGTATGATGTTGCATTCGCTGCGGGGCATGCACATTTGCGTTCCGCGCAACATGGTGCAGGCGGCAGGTATGTACAATACGTTATTATCAGGTAACGATCCCGGTATTGTAGTGGAATGCCTGAACGGTTACCGGTTGAAAGAAAAATTACCAAGCAATATTGTTGATTATAAAGTGGCGCTGGGTGTTCCCGAAGTTATCCGTGAGGGAACTGATATTACGATTGTTTCCTATGGCAGTGTATTGCGCATCATCAGCGAAGCGGCTGATATTCTGGAGAACGCCGATATCAGTTGCGAGATCATCGACGTGCAAACGCTGTTGCCATTCGATGTGAACCATCTTATACTCGACTCATTGAAAAAGACTAATCGCATTGTGTTTGTTGATGAAGACGTACCCGGTGGCGCTGCTGGTTATATGTACAATAAAGTACTGGAAGAACAGGGCGGTTACCGCTGGCTCGATGTGTCGCCCCGCACTATTACCAGTCAGGCGCACAGACCCAGCTACGGCAGCGATGGCGATTACTTCAGCAAACCGAATGTGGAGCAAATTGTTGATGTGATCCAGGAAATGATGGGTGAGTAGGGATGCGGGCGATAACAAAGTCGAAAACAAAATCTTAACAAGCGAATTAAAAACATAATAAAGAGAACTTTTAACTTAGAACCCGGAAATAGAACCGGGTTTTAAGCCCCATGTACCAGATCTTATATAACCCCAAAACAATACCTGTGAAGCTACATTTGTATCAAATTGATGCATTTACCAACCACCTGTTCGGAGGTAACCCGGCTGCTGTAATTCCACTTGAAGAATGGATCAGTGATAGCCTGATGCAGCGACTGGCTATGGAGAATAACCTCAGCGAAACTGTTTTCTTTGTGCCCTCAAAGAAACCGGATGCTGATTTTGAGATCCGTTGGTTTACTCCGGTATCAGAGATCAATCTGTGCGGACATGCCACCCTGGCTTCCGCCTTTGTTTTATACCATGTAATGGGCTACAATTACCCGGCTATCCGTTTTCAGTCAAAAAGCGACATCCTGGTGGTTACCAAAAATTTCGACAAGATCAGTATGGACTTCCCCGCCTGGAAACCGGAACCGCTTGCCGATGTACCGGACGAATTGGCCACTGCCCTGGGTAATATTACCATCACCAGCGTGCACAAGTACCGCGATTACCTGGTTGAAGTAGCCGATGAAAGTATGGTACAACTTTGCCAGCCTGATTTTGCCTTAATGAAAAAGCTGGGTCATAAAGTGATCCTCACAGCCAAAGGAAGCAAGGCTGATTTTGTATCGAGGTTCTTTGCACCAACCGTAGGCGTTGATGAGGATCCGGTAACCGGTTCGGCTCATTCGCAATTGATACCTTACTGGGCAGAAAAACTGGGTAAGAAATCATTGTTCGCCCGGCAGCTCTCGAAACGCGGCGGTGAGTTGTGGTGCGAATACCTGGGCGACCGGGTAAGTATGGCGGGTCAGTGTGTGTTCTTTTTAAAAGGCGAGATTGATTTATAAATATTATTATTTGTGCTAACAGCTACCGAAAAACGATTTGTAAAATATTGGGAAGATCAGCGACAGGGTGGTAAAATAAAATACTGCCTGCTGTATATTATAACAGGTTCGTTTGTCGCCACCCTGGTGCTTTCTTTTTTATCGCTGATGGTGGGAGTGGATCTGCCAAACAACCTTGTGCTGGTCGCTATTGGAAGTTTTTGTATAGTTACCATTGCCACCATATTCAGCTGGTGGTATAATGAAAAAAAATTTAAGAAGATCATTCAACGGGAGATCAGGGAAGGAATGAAGCGGGATGAGTCAATAGACAATGTGCAATAAGCAATAGGCAAATACCCTCCCAAATATTCAATCCAGAAATCTTTCTCTTTCTTCAGAACTGGGTACCCGGCAGGCATCTTTCTTCCCAAACAATTTATAGCGATTGCTGGCAATGAGTTTATACACGCCATCGCGAATAGGCTGGGGTACATAAATGAATACATATAACAATTGCCAGCCACGGCCCAGGTACTTTAACATGCGCAATACAGCCGTTGAACGGGTGTATAAAACATTTCCCTCAATTAACATAAAAGAATGGAACTGGTCGGTAGGCAGGTGATACTTTCGCAGGTATTCCTGGCCGGTTTTTCCCTGCAATGACCCAAAGAGGAATCGCTTTTTCTTATCTCTTTTTAAAAGGAACTGAACGGTTCCGTTGCACAAATTGCATACCCCATCAAAGAGAATAATGTATTTCGATTTGATTCCGGCCATGAGGATCAAAATTAAATAAAAATCATACCGTATCAGATAAAACAAAACCCTCCCGATTCAGCGGGAGGGTTTTAATGCTTTATATATTTCAATGATTACTGCAGGTTATGGAACACCTTCTGCACGTCATCGTCCTGCTCCAGTTTATCAACCAGTTTCAGCACTTCCTGAGCTTGCTCTTCACCCAGTTGCACAGTAGTGCCGGGGATCCATTCTACTTCAGCACTGATAGGTATAATGTTTCTTTCTTCCAGCGCTTTTTGCATATTGCCAAAATCGTTGAAAGCCACCCGGATCACCAGTACAGCTTCCCCGTTTTCGCCGGTGCCTTCACCCATTTCTTCCAAACCGGCATCGATCAGTTCCAGCTCCAGATCGTCCTGGCTCAGGCCTTCGGGTTTCAGTTTGAACACACCCATTTTTTTGAACTGGAAGCTTACGCTGCCGCTGTTACCCAGGGTGCCATTGCCTTTATTGAAAATAGCCTTTAAGTTGGCTACGGTGCGCACGTGGTTATCGGTAGCAGTTTCTACCAGAATGGCCACGCCGTTGGGTCCATATCCTTCGTACAGGATCTCGTCAAAGTTCTCCATTTCCTTACCTGAGGCCCGTTTGATGGCTGCTTCAACACGGTCTTTAGGCATGTTTACGCTCTTGGCGTTCTGAAAACAACGCCGCAGGGCCGGGTTGGTATTGGGATCGGGGCCACCAGCTTTTACAGCAATGGCAATTTCCTTTCCAATACGGGTAAATTGTTTGGCCATCCGGTCCCACCGGGCAAACATCGTGTGTTTACGTACTTCAAATATGCGACCCATATATCAATTTATGGTTTGTTGTTTAAATATTGTTGCGGCTGATTTCTGTTTGTCAGTTTCACTGACCATTCACCAATCGGGGTGCAAAAATAAAATAACTGGCTCACCTGGCCAACATACCTTATTTAAAACGAAGCCCCGACGGTACATCGGGGCTTCGTTTTATAAGGAGATATGAAAAATATCAATTATTTCTTTGCCATTTTTATCCCGAACAGGATCACATGCAGCAAGGCAAAACCCAGGGAGAAATAGAAAATGCCGGCGTCGTCTGGGGTAAGGCTGTGGTGCACGAAGGCAATGATGGCCAACAGTACAGAAAGCGCCAACCCGCAAATACCGCCTATTTTGTTGCCTTCCGGTATGGTAGTGGGGCTATTGGAAGATAAAAAACTATGGCGCACGCTGTAAGCCAGGTAAATATCAAGACCCAGTATCATCCATACGATCAGCCGGATCCAGGTATCGAGTGGTAAGAACACCATCATGAACAAACAGGTAAATACGCCCAGAATAGGAATTAAAGGCACCAATGGTGTTACAAAGGCCCGGGGGGCATTGGGCATTTTTTTGCGCATGATTATCACCCCAATACAAACCAGGATAAAGGCGAACAGGGTGCCGATACTGGTCATTTCACCCACAACCCGGGCCGGTACAAAGGCGGCAAACAGGCTCACAAAAATGAGGAACAGCAAATTGTTTTTGGCCGGCGTGCGAAACTTGGGGTGTACTTCAGAAAATACTTTGGGTAACAGGCCATCTTTACTCATACTAAAGAACACGCGGCTTTGTCCCATCAACATCACCAGTATTACCGACATATATCCAGCCAGAATGGCCAGTACGATGGCTTTGTTCAAGCAGGGATAATCGGCATGTATTACACCATTTGCATCGGCTTTACCCATGTGGTCAATAGCTACGGCAACAAGAGCAATACCATCCTGACCTCTGAATGTGGTATAGCTGGTTACACCCGTCATTACGTGTGCGAACAGGATATACAGAACAGTACAAATGGCCAGTGAACCGAGGATACCCCAGGGCATGTCTTTTTTGGGGTTCTTAGCCTCCTGGGCGGCGGTACTCACCGCATCGAACCCAATATAGGCAAAGAACACAATGGCGGCAGCGCGAATGATACCACTGAAACCAAACTCACCAAAAGTGCCGGTATTTTTAGGAATATAATCTTCGTAGTTGGCGGTATTGATGTATTTCCAACCCAGGAAAATAAAAATTAATACAACAGTTACTTTCAAGGTAACGATGATGGCGTTGATGGTCGCACTTTCCTTGGTTCCTTTTACCAGCAACAAGCTCATCAGTATTACGACAAAAACGGCAGGAACGTTTATAAAACCACCGTCCCAGGGACCTGCGGTCATGGCCACCGGTAGCTCTATATTAAAACCGTGCAGGAATTTGACCAGGTAACGGCTCCAGCTGATACTTACAGTAGCAGCGCCCACTGCATATTCCAGCACCAGGTCCCAGCCAATGATCCAGGCCACAAATTCCCCCATGGTAGCATAAGAATATGTATAAGCACTTCCCGCAACGGGGATCATAGATGAAAATTCTGCATAACATAAACCGGCAAAGGCACAACCCAATGCTGCAACAATGAAGGAGATAGTGATGGCAGGGCCGGCCTGGTTGGCGGCGGCGCCACCGGTAATGGAGAATAGGCCTGCGCCAATGATGGCGCCAATACCCAGGGCTACAAGAGACCCTTTGCCCAGCGTTTTTTTAAGCGAATGTCCACTGGAATCCTTTGCTTCATTCAATAATGAATCCAACGGTTTTTTTACAAATAGACTCATAAGAGCGCGTTAGAGTTTTTTAATGAAAGTATTTCTTTAAATCATGTATAAGGACCGAAAGATAAGGATTTATTAAAATTACTGGCGAAAAGATATCTTAAATACGCTCCACAAAACGGGGCAAAAGATAAAATGATCTAACAAATTGGTTTATACATTTAATATTATATTGCACCCTATTACTTTTAACCGAACTACATGAAGAAAAACCGGCTCACGCTTTATATCCTGATAGCCATGGCTGCGGGTATTATTGTGGGTTATTTGATGCACGAGACAGGAACAGGGCACAAAATAACCTATTCACCTGCTAAAGATTATACGGGCAAAGACGCCATCACGTTGGTTTTGTCGGGGAAAGAGGTAGTGCAGCCGATTGAAGTTGTTAAAGATTCAGCCACCTATCGTGAAACAAAAGCAGCGCCTGGCACCTGGGTGGTAGTGGCCAATACCAACGACGTATATGAAATAGATAAACAGTATACACTTAATAAAATTGAAGTAGGGCCCGCCCATGGCACCGCAACTATAAAAGCCATTCAGTCGTTCAGTGATAATATTAAGTTATTGACTACTATTTTCCTGCGGCTGGTTCAAATGATTATAGCGCCACTTGTATTTTGTACACTGGTGGTGGGCATTGCCAAACTGGGTGATCTGAAAACCGTGGGCCGGGTAGGCGGCAAAGCATTATTGTGGTTTGTTTCCGCTTCATTGGTGAGCCTGCTCATTGGTATGCTCATCGTTAACCTGTCGAAACCAGGGAACGCTATTTCGGGCATGGAAGACGCCGCAGGCGCCAAAGACCTGATTGGTAAAACCCAGGAGTTTTCTTTGGCTAAATTTGTGGAGCACGTATTTCCGAAAAGCGTGATAGAGGCTATGTCTTCCAATGAAATACTGCAGATCGTGATCTTCAGTATTTTTTTTGGTGTGGCTATGTCGGCGCTGGGGGATATTACCAAACCGGTGGTAAAAGCGCTGGATGCCGTGGCGCACGTAATTTTAAAAATGGTGGGGTATGTAATGAACTTTGCTCCTCTTGGGGTGTTTGGCGCCATTGCGGCGGTAATTGCCACCAAAGGGCTGGAAGTGTTCATTTTCTATGGCAAATACCTGCTGTTCTTTTTAATAGGAATTATTTTATTGTGGACGGTTTTATTATCAGTGGGATATTTGATCCTGGGAAAGCGTGTAGGCCATTTGATAAAAAGAATTGCCTCGCCCATGCTGATTGCCTTCAGCACCACCAGCAGTGAGGCCGTTTTTCCCAAACTCACCGAAGAACTGGAACGCTTTGGTTGCAAGGATAAAATTGTTTCCTTCATTTTACCGTTGGGGTATAGTTTCAATCTCGATGGTAGCATGATGTACATGACCTTTGCCAGTTTGGCCATTGCACAGGCTTCGGGTGTCCATCTTGATCTGGGGACGCAGTTTACGATGTTGATCGTTTTGATGTTGACGAGCAAAGGAATTGCCGGTGTGCCGCGCGCATCGCTGGTGGTAGTAACGGCAACCTGCGCCATGTTTAAAATACCACCGGAAGGTGTAGCATTAATATTACCGATCGATCATTTTTGCGATATGTTCCGTACCATGACGAATGTAGTCGGTAATGCACTGGCAACAACAGTGGTTAGCAAATGGGAGGGAGAACTGAAGCCTGAAATAGTACAGGCAGAACCAGTATTGATAAAAGATTAAGCGAAAACAAATAACCTTTTTCATTAAATTTTTTATGTTAAAACGACTGATATTTTTATTGTTGACTGTGTTGACTGTATCCGTAGCCATGGCGCAGCAACAAATAAGAATTCAATGTACCAATCAGTACGAAATGCCAGTTAGTAAGATAACCGTATCCGCTGGCGGCCAGACTGCAGACTATACAACTGATATAAAGGGTTTCACAACCATTACAGTAAACCCGGCCGAGACAATTACCATTACCAGTCCGTATCACGATGTGCTTACAGTGCCAGCCGGTACTTTAAAAAACGACGGCGTAATTACCCTGCATAAATCATTTACCTGGAAAGACCTGCTGAACCCTATGTTCTATATAGTGTACGGCGGTTTTTTCCTGTTGCTGTTTATTGTATTTGCCGAAACCGGTTTATTTGTCGGCTTCTTTTTACCGGGCGACAGCTTATTGTTTGTGGCCGGTATTTACAGCGCTAACCTGGCGAATGACCTGTTTAAAAAAATAGGTATGGGCGGCGTACGGTACGAAGCGCTCGATCTTTTTGTATTGGTCGCATTGATCTCACTCGCAGGTATCCTAGGCAATACCATAGGTTACTGGACAGGTAAAAAGATTGGTCCAACCATGTTCCACTGGCGCGACCGGTTCCTGTTCAAGAAAAAGTATTTGTATGATGCGCATGAGTTTTATGAAAAGCATGGTGGCGGCGCTATTGTATTTGCGCGTTTCCTGCCCATTATCAGAACCTTTGCGCCTATTGTGGCCGGTATTGTTGATATGGATAAAAAGAAGTTTTCCATCTTCAACATGATAGGCTGTGTTGCCTGGGTGTTCAGTATGATCATTGCCGGGCACTTTCTGCAAAAATGGATCTTCACCCAATTTAATTTTGATCTAAAGAAACACCTCGAACTGATAGTACTGGGTATTGTGATCGTAACAACTGCGCCTGTACTGATAAAACTATTATCCGGAAAAAAGAAGGTTTCTCAACCGCCAATTAAATAATCCTATGCAAGCAAAACCAGCATCTGTTTTTGGCCTGGCAGTATTTGTAGCTGCGCTGGGCTACTTTGTAGATATTTATGATCTGTTACTCTTCAGTATTATCCGGGTTCCTTCATTAAAGGACCTGGGTTTAACCCCGGACCAAATTGCTTCAGACGGTCTGTTCATTATCAATATCCAAATGGCCGGTTTGCTGATCGGTGGCATTTTGTGGGGTATCCTGGGTGATAAGAAAGGAAGATTGAAAGTATTATTCGCTTCCATCATTATATATTCACTGGGTAATATTGCCAACGGCTTTGTACATACGGTAAATCAGTATGCAGCCGTTCGTTTTTTAACTGGTGTGGGCCTGGCAGGTGAATTGGGCGCCGGTATTACCCTGGTAAGTGAACTGTTGCCCAAAGAAAAAAGAGGTATAGGTACCTCCCTGGTAGCCGGTGTTGGATTGACCGGTGCCGTGGTTGCTTTCTTTTTTAAACAAAACTTTCATTGGCGCACCTGCTATTTCATCGGCGGTGGCCTGGGCTTTTTGTTGCTGATGTTGCGGGTAGGTGTACTGGAGTCAGGCATGTTCAAGGATATTCAGCACAGCCATGTAAAGAAGGGGAATTTTTTCATGTTGCTGAACAATGGCAAACGGTTAAAAAAATACCTGTGTAGTATTTTGATCGGATTGCCTACCTGGTATGTGATCGGCATCCTGGTTAGCTTCTCAAAAGAGTTTGGGGAGAAAATGGGGGTTGTAGGCGCTGTTGACCCTGGTAAAGCTGTAATGTTTGCTTATGCCGCTATCTCAATCGGTGACATTGCCGTTGGTTTTGTAAGCCAGGCGTTAAGAAGCCGTAAAAAGGCCTTGTATATTTTTTACGGAATTACGGCTATTGGCATTGTGTGGTTCTTTAATTTAAGTGGCCAATCGGTGAACAGTCTGTATGCCGCCAGCGCGGTGTTAGGCTTTGGAACAGGTTTCTGGGCCATCTTTGTTACCATGGCTGCCGAGCAATTCGGCACCAACATCCGGGCCACTGCTGCTACCACCGTGCCCAATATGGTGCGGGGCGCATTGATCCTGATCTCCCTTTTGTTCACCTCGCTGCAGGCTTCAGCCGGCTATGTAAAAAGCGGGTTGATCACCGGTATAGTAGCTATGGTTATCGGGCTGGGTGCTGCTATTTTAACTGAAGAAACGTTTCATAAAGATCTTAACTACGTTGAGGAGTGATCGGGGATTGAAGTATGAAAATTCTTATCATCAGATTTAGTTCCATTGGGGACATTGTTTTAACAACGCCTGTTGTCCGTTGCCTGAAAAAACAGTTGCCGGAGGCAGAGGTGCATTATCTTACCAAAGCCAGCTTCAGGGCGGTGTTGGAAGCAAATCCCTACATCGATAAAATTCATTACCTGCAGGACGACCTGCAGGTAATTATTCCGGCCTTACAGGCCGAGAATTTTGATTATGTGATCGATCTGCATCACAACCTGCGCAC
>JAJKIL010000040.1 GCA_021154515.1 Niastella sp.
ACCCAATTGCAGGGTGAATTTTTTATCGTCCGTAGTGATATCTGCCATGATATCGGGCAACATATGAAAATCCTTGTGGTCCCAGATGGGCAAAATACCGGCATGCAAATACACGTTATCAGTTTTAACCGAAAGTGCTGCTGCCAACTGGTATAAATTATTCTGAATGGTTGTTTTATTGCCTTTATCGCCAAACTTATAATTGGTGAGGTCAGCAGTAGCGCCAAGACCGAAAGCGAATTTCTCCCCAAAGGTCTTTTCCAGCGGCAGGTTCACAACCGTATTGGTTTCACTTCCTTTAGGGGTGTTGCTGATCTTGTCGCTAAAGCCGCTTACCTTAATGCTGGGGTGGTAATTCAATCCATATTCAGTGGGTGCAATATTGCGGAAATCAATCTTCCCTTCAATGGTTTGAAAGCGTTGCTGCAGATCGTCTTTGGTATATTTATTTTTAAGTGAATCGGGCTGGAACCCATATAAATAATAATCATCGCTGCGGAAACCTAAACTACCATTCCACTCCATATTCTTGGTGGTTTTATAGGTAGCCGAGGCGCCTACACTGGTTTGACTGTTCTTTTGGAAGGGCAGATCGCCTTTTGACGTATAGTGATTGGCGAATAAATTAAAGAAGGTTTGTTTGCCATCGCCAAAGCTGAACCCGGCTTTTATATATGGCTGATGAATGTTACCAATACCTGCTTTTATAAAATTGCTGTATTGCCAGGAGTTGATCGAATCTACTTTCAACGCCACCGGACTTACTCCTGCAGGCTGATAATTGAAAAATAAATTCTGCGCGGGTATATTGTAAATGAGCCTGGGCTTGGTAGTATCTACCGCAGGTTCGGTTGCATTAAAATTGATCTTTGATGCTTCTCGTAATACCGGTTTAAATTGAGAGGTTACATCAATGGTCTTTCCTTTATTGGGCTCCTGCGCCTGCGCGGTAGCTGCGGCAAGAATACCAGTTAAGAAAACTATTGCTTTAAATTGTTTATTCATCTGGAAAATGATAATTCGTGAATGGTGAATGGGCAATGGTGAATGGGCGTCTCCCTGAAACCTGTAACCTGAAGCTTGTAACTGGCTCCCCCTTTAGGGGGCTGGGGTTACCCCCCTACCTTACTATTCTTCTTCTCTTCCTCCTGTGCTTGTTTCAACTTACGGTCCGCTTCCTGACGCAGATCTTCGAGTTTGGCATTGTCTACAATACTTTGGAATGTAGCCTTGGCATTGAAATAATCCTTTTGTTTCAGGTAAACATCACCCAGTAACAAATAGGCTTTGGTTACCCATGTTTCGTAGGCACCTGATTTGTTCACCACTTCAAACGCCGCTTTTTCTGCATCGCTCAGTCGGTCCTGCACAAAGAAACAATTAGCAATTTCATACCGTGCTTCTGCACCATAGGCCGATTTGTTCAACGAAACAACCTGGCGGTAATAACTGATCGCCTGCTCATACTGGTTGGATGCCTGGAACGATTTGGCGATGGCCATATTCGCAATCACTTTATCATCGGAACCAATGCCTTTCTGCGTCAACAGGTCTTTTGCATTGGTAACGGCCTCATTCCATTTTTGTAACTGGAACTGGCTGCGTAACAACCCACGCATGGCTTCCAGTTTGTTCTCCTGCGAAGTGGCGAACTCTTTCAGCTTGGTAAAATATTTCTCCGATTTCTCGTAATTCTTCAGCTCAAAGAAGTTCAGTCGTGCCGCATTCAGCAAAGCCTTTTCCCCAAATTTATTGGGCACCAGGTCTGAAAGTTTCTCATACCCTTCGGCGGCTTTTGCGTAATCTTTTGCGTTATTAAAAATTTCACTCTTGTAGTATAATGCTTCCAGGGCAAATTTGCCATCGGGGAAACGGGTAAGATATTCCTCAAATTTTTTAGCTGCTGCCGGGAAATTGCCATTGTTGAATTGTACTTCCGCCTGCTGATACATCAGCTCATCTTCCTGATTGCTGGTAATTTCCTTACCCATTGAACGGGCAAAGGCTACGTATTCACTTGTTTTACCCTGTTCTACATATATAATACGGGCATTCTCCAATGCAGCATCAGCTTCCGGTGAGTTGGGGAACTGTTGCAGTACGGTAGTATATTGTTTCAGCGCTTCATTGTCGTTATTCAGATTATAATTAGCGATCCCCATTTTCAGATAAGCCTTGGGCTTTAATGATGAAAGCGGGTCGCTGATCACATTCTTTAAATAGGGAATGGCTTCGCGGAACTGTTCAGCTGCGATATAGGTGTTGGCCACTTCCATGTTGGCATCGGCCGACAAATTCGATTGCGGATAACGTCGGTTGATGGTAGCCAACAGGTTGATCTTTTCCTTTTCATTGCTTACCCCGGTGATCATGGCTTTTTGAAAGGTAGCATAGTCGCCAGCCGCCCAGCTATAACTGATCACTTTGTCATACATCGCCAGCGCCTGCTTGAAATTGCGGTTCATATAGTAACAATCGGCGCTGCGCACATAGGCATCCTGCTCCAGCGTACCGGCATTGATCTTGGGGTCTTTTACCACTTTTTCAAAAAATCCCAGCGCCTGGCTATAGTTCTCTCTTTTCAAAAAGCAATAACCCAGGTTGTAATTGGCATTGGCCGGATTTATTTCTATATAAGAAATGGGACGTTTCAGGTATTCGAAGAAGTAGCGGATGGCATCATCCAGTTTATTCAACCGGTAAGAGATCTCTCCTTTCCAGAATTGGATTTGCGGTAATACGGCGGTATTGTTCGCGTCTGCCTCAGCTTTAGTAAGCAGGTCGCCGGCGCTTACCAACATACCATCGTTTATTAATTCAGTGGCCCGGCCGTACAATACCACAGGGTATAATTTGCGGGCATTGGCCGATGGGTTCTTTACACTTTCCAGTAAAGTAAGGGCGTCCTTATAGTTATTGGTGCTGGCAAGCATGTTTACCAGCAATTCCTTGGCTTCGTTGTTGTATTCTGATTGCGGATACTTGTTCAAAAATTCCTGTAACTCATCCAGGGCTACGTCCTGGTAACCGAGTTCGTAAGACAATTTTGCGTAATTATATTGGGAAACTTCCTGTTGTTTTGCGTTGCTGCTGTTGCGGGCGCACATCAGGAATGCGTTACGGGCATTGGCTTTTTGACCTGTTTTTAAATAAGCGTCACCCAGCAGGTACATGGCGTTTTGCGCCAGTGAATCTTCTTTTCCGCTGATTTGTTTGAACCCGTTTATTGCTTTATTCCAGTTCTTTGCTTCATAGTAACAATAAGAGAGCTCGTAAATATCCTCGCGTTTTACACTGTCGGCCTTGTTCACATAGGTTTCCAGGTAAGGCAGCGCTTTATCAAATTGTTTTTTCTCAAAATAGGCATGCCCCACCATCTGGCGCATTTGATTTTCATTGGTCAGGTTGCCTCTTTTCAATTTTGCTTCGGCATATTGCAGGGCCTGCTCTTTTTGTCCCAGCGAATATTTGATACCCGCAATGTAAAAAGGCACTACCTTGCCATAAGTGGGGTGATCTTCCACCACTGAAAAGGCAGTGAGCGCATCGTTATAGCGTTTTTCGTAAAAACAAATAAAGCCATAATAATAGTTGGCATCGGCATAATTGGGATCTTTTTTATCCTGCCTAATGACATCAAACTTTGGTTTGGCCTTATCATATTGCTTTAACGTAAAGTATACATACCCCTGATGAAACTTCATATCGGCCACTTCCCGGTTACTCAGGTTGGCGATACTGGTAGTTTCGTATAAAGAACCGGCCGCTGCCAGATCATCTTTACGGAAGTAATATTCCGCCAGATGAAAGCTCATCATCTGCACCCGGGCCACATTATCTTCCGTTTCAATAAATTTTTGTGCCTGCACTACGGCGCCTTCCTCATTTTGCTTCAACGCACAAACGATCGTGTAATACTTTATTTCCTGATAGGTAATAGCCTGGCTGCTACGGTCGGCAGATGTTTGTTGTAATTGCAGGTCTTTTAATAAAGGATATGCCAGACTGTACTGCTCCCGCTGATAGAACTCTTTAGCTTGCTTGAAAGTTGCCTGGGGATCTGTTATTACACGGGTTTGCTGGGCATAGGAAAAATGAAAAAGACCTAAGAGGGTTATGAGAGCTGTCGTTTGTTTCATTCCAGTGTCCTTAAGGTGATAGGTAAAACTTCGTAAAGGTTCTAAATATTTAACCTTAAACCAAACATCGTTCCAAACAGTTGTGGATAAGTAGGAGGATTAACAATTCTTTTTAATACTAAATGTGAAAAAAACAAATACCCTATTTTTGAGCTACCTTAAAAACGAACTCATGAAAAGACTATTGAGCACCGCCTGTTCTGAAACTTCCTTTAACATCGCCGTATTGATACTCCGGGTAACTTTCGGCTTACTGCTTCTTGTCAATCATGGAATTGACAAACTGAAGCATTTTGCCGAAAAACAGGGCAGCTTTCCCGATCCCTTTCACATTGGTCATATGCCAACACTGATGATGGTTCTTTTTGCAGAAGTGTTTTGCACTGTATTTATAGTGCTGGGACTGTTCACCCGTATTATGGCCATTCCCGTTGTCATCAACTTTGTGGTAATTGTTTTCCTGGTTAATAAAGGTTATTCCGGCCAGGCCGAAAGCGGCGTTTTTTATCTTGCCGCCTTTTTTAGCGTTTTATTAATGGGCCCGGGCAAATACAGCATCGATGGCGCGATGGGGAAATAGATCGTGAATGGTGAGTGGTGAATGGTGAATGGTGAATAGTGAATGGTGAATGGAGTCTGAGATTTGGAATTCAGAAATAATAGGAAAACTCAAAAATTCGCGAGCTATTCACCATTGACCATACACCATTGACCTTCTTCATTTACCACAAATTACCCTCCCAACTCACAATTGCATGTTTACAACTGAAACGCAGATACGTGTTCGTTATGCCGAAACCGACCAGATGAATGTAGTGTACTATGGAAATTATGCCCAGTACTTTGAGGTTGGCCGCGCAGAATCTATTCGCCAGTTGGGTTTTACCTATAAAGACATGGAAGCGATGGGTGTTATTATGCCCGTTGTGGAAATGCATTGCCGCTACCTGCGTACGGCCCATTACGATGATCTGCTGACCATCAGGACCACATTGAAGGAACTACCCACCGATCATAAAATTGAATTTCATGTGGAGGTTCTCAATGAGAACAAGAAATTGTTAACCGTTGGGCGCGTGGTGCTCTTTTTTGTAACCGCTAAGGGCATGCAGAAGACAACTATGCCTGTACAGCTATACGATAAATTGAAGCCTTATTTCTAGGTGGGTCATCCGCCAGCTGGCGGATGGCTCTTACATGCTACCAAGGTGAGCCGCCCTTTAAGGGCGACCCACCTCATACCTTAGCTACTTTAACATATCCAACACACCATACATTTTCTTTACTATCTCCACCGGCGATCCGTCGTAATTATTCACGATGATAGAAAAAACGTATTGTTTGCCATCTTTAGCGGTATGATAACCCGCAAAGGCACGCGCCCCGCCAATGGAGCCGCTTTTCATTTTCATGCCATTATATTCGGGCAGGGCATTATAAAATGCGGGGTACCACGGCCGCGTTCTGGCATATTCCAACACTTTCACTTCGGCCATAGTAGTTACCCTGTTCTGGGGCGATAAGCCACTGCCATCGATCATATGCACGGCTCCTTTATCTATTCCCCGTTCACTCCAGAAAGTACGCACCAGTTCAACGCCATCTTCTGTTGTACCCACACCGTTTTTTTCCCGCGCCATGGTTTTTATCAGCACTTCGCCATACATGTTAATGCTTTTGCGCAGGAACCAGTAATTGATGCTGTCAATAGGTGGCGACAAAAGCGTAATTAATTCCTGTTGCATCGCCGGCCAGTTTTCATTATTCCCCCTGCTTTGCGCATAGCTTTTATAGCGACCGGTCACGGGAATATTTTGTTTTGAGAACAGGTCTTCCAGTACATGGGAAAATTGTAATGGTGCATTGGGGAAAGCGCCTGAGATCACAAACGGTTCATTTCCCCCGGGTACCGTGCCCTCGGTAAACCCGCTCACGGAATACGGCGCCATGTAGATGTATCCATTATCGCCACTCCCCTTTTTACCGGTAATGATCCGGTTATTGAGCGCAGCCGACTGCAATTGGGGAATTGTTTTTACAATTTTTGTTGGGTCGCCTTCTTTTTGTCCGGGCTGCAATTGCAGGTCATATTGATTTTCGCGCCAGTTAATGGCCCAGCATCCTGCGCCGTAATAATTACCAATATCATCCCAGATCCAGCCACCGGGAATGGGTTGAATGGAAAAGGCCGAATCGTTCAGCAATACATCTCCATTGATCTTTGTAATGTTGCGCTGTTGAAGGGCTGAAGCTATTTTCCTGCAAACCACTTCTTCTTTGGTATCGTTCCAGCGCCAGCTGCCCAGTGTAGGATCTCCATAGCCGTTAATATGCAGGTTGCCATTAAGCATCCCGTTCTCAATTTTGCCATCATAGCCCAGCACTGTTTTGTAGCGGTATGTACTGCCCAGCAGTTCAAATGAAGCGGCACTGGTAAACAGTTTCTGGGTACTGGCAGCGGCCAGTCCCAGTTGGGCATTGTGCTCGTAAACCGGTTTGCCGGTCTTTGCATCGGTCACATACAAACTGATGATGCCATGCTGCATCTGGGCATCTGCTTCAAACTGCTTTATTGCATTCGCCAGTTTTACCGGAATGGTTTGCGCTTTACCTGTACTTACAAGCGTTGTAATAAAAACGACCAGGAGTAACTTTTTCATGGATCAGTTATTTGAATGATGGAAATTAGTGAAAAGTGGGATTTTTCGTTAGAGAAGTTATTTGCACAAACCTGCAGGTTGATGAGTTGACAGGTTAACAAGTTGACAAGTTAACACGTTAACAAGTTGACAAGTTAACAAGTTGACATGTGATTGAAGTGAGGCGTTTTCGGTAAGAAAGAGAAGGTTGATAAGGTTGAGAGAGTTGATATTGATAAAGGGACCGGGAAACAAGGAAAGGCTTTCAACACAGAATTTGCTTTGCCGCGTTGCGGCCCTCTGCCTTCTGCCCCCTGCCTTCTGCCCTTTGCCTTTCCCGATTCACCGCATTAACTTACATTTGTCCCGAATAAATAGCTATGGAAAAAATAGTCGCCTCCATTATAACCATTGGTGATGAATTGCTGATAGGCCAGGTAATAGATACCAACAGCGCTTTTATTTCGCAGGAACTGAACAAAATCGGGGTGTGGGTTAAAAGAAGAGTGGCCGTAGGTGATAACAGGGAAGAAATTATTCGCGCCCTTGACGAGGAAAGCCGCGATAGCAACATAATAATTATGACGGGCGGGCTGGGGCCCACCGCCGATGATATAACCAAACCGGTGCTGGCCGAATATTTTGGCGGCAAACTGGTGATAAATGAAGAAGTGCGCAAACACGTGGTATATCTTTTTGAACAGGTATTTCGCCGGCCCATGATCGAGCGCAATCTGAAACAGGCAGAAGTGCCGGATGTTTGCACGGTGCTGCCCAACGCCCGCGGCACAGCGCCGGGAATGTGGTTCGAAAAAGCAGGCAAAGTATTTGTTTCCTTACCCGGGGTGCCGCATGAAATGAAAGGTTTGATCACAACCGAGGTATTGCCCCGGTTGCAGCAAAGCTTCACGATGCCGTTCATCAGTCACAGGACCATGCTTACCGCCGGGGTGGGCGAATCGTTTCTGGCAGAAACCATTCAACATTGGGAAGAAAAACTTCCGGCACACCTGAAGCTCGCCTACCTGCCCAACTATGGCATGGTACGGTTGCGCATCACCGGATGGAGCACCAACAAAATCCAGCTGGAACAGGAACTGGACACCGAATTTGCCACATTAAAAAAGCTGGTACAGGAATGGCTTGTGATTGACGAGGATGCAAGCCTGCCCATGGCGCTGAGCAAACTGCTGCGGTCGAAGAACAAGACCATGGCCACAGCAGAAAGTTGTACGGGCGGGTATCTTGCACACCTTATTACTGCCATCCCGGGCGCCAGTAACATATATAAAGGCAGCATAATAAGTTATGATAACGAAGTAAAGATCAACCAGCTGCAGGTATCGCCCATTATCCTGCAAAAAATGGGTGCCGTGAGTGAAGAAGTGGTGACCGAAATGGCCGCCGGTGTGCTGGCAAAACTGAACACTGATTATGCAGTAGCTGTTTCAGGTATTATGGGGCCCGATGGTGGTTCGCCTGAAAAACCGGTGGGCACCGTTTGGGTGGCAGCCGGCGATAAACATAAGCTGGTGACCCAAAAATTTCAGTTCCGGTTCGACAGGGACCGGAATATTGAAATGACGGCCACACAGGCTTTGAATCTTTTGCGGAAATTTATAGTGGAGAACGCGTAAGCAAACACTTGTTAGTATAAATCATTATCTTCGCGCCGACAGGATGTTGCGATTTGCATATTAATTAATAAGTTCGCAGCTTCAGTTGTTAATATTGTTCGTTACCCTAAAATAGAAAAACCGCCTACGCCAAAGCTTCGGCGGTCAAAGTTGTAAACCATTCCCGGTAAACGGGATATAAAACCTGCAATTGCATATGGCTCTAGTTGACCTGGTGATGCCTAAAATGGGTGAAAGTATTACAGAAGCCACTATTTTAAAGTGGTTTAAACATCCCGGAGAAACGGTGAAGATGGATGAGGCGATACTTGAAATTGCCACTGACAAGGTGGACAGTGAAGTTCCTTCCGTGGCTGAGGGCGTACTAGAAGAAACCTTTTTCAACGTAAACGATGTGGTGCCTGTAGGTACAGTGCTGGCGCGCATCAGGTCAAATGCTGCAGAACCTGCCACAACCCATACACCGGTAATTACCAGTCCGGCGATTGAAATAGCAGAGACCCGCACCGTACCGGCCGATGTGTATCATCAACCGGTAACCAGTGAATCGTTCTCTCACCAACCTGCTACGCAAAACGGCGCCCGTTTTTATTCACCCCTGGTGCTGAACATTGCCACCAGCGAAGGCGTTCCCTTCAGCGAACTGGAAAACATTCCCGGTTCAGGAACTGATGGCCGTGTTACCAAAAAGGACATCCTGCAATATGTAGCCAATAAAAAGGCCGGTAAACCAGGCGTTTCTTCCGCCACAGCAAATAGTACTGCTACCCCGGTGTACAGACAGGAAGAAACAACGCCTACCATTCTGCCCCAGGTTAGACAGCCTGAACCGCCGCCTCAACAACATATTCAATCTTACAGCGGTAATGTAGAGATCATTGAGCTGGACCGCATGCGTAAAATGATCTCGGAGCATATGATCCGTAGTCAGGATACCAGCGCGCATGTAACCAGCTTTACCGAATGTGATGTTACCAATATGGTGCACTGGCGCGATAAGGTTAAAAAACAGTTTGAAAAACAGGAAGGCGAGAAACTCACCTTTACGCCTTTGTTCATAGAAGCCGTCATCCGTTGCATTAAAAAATATCCCTGGCTCAACAGCAGTGTGGATGGTGATAAACTGATCGTAAAGAAAGATATCAATATTGGCATGGCCGCCGCCCTGCCTACCGGCAACCTGATCGTACCGGTTATTCGCAATGCCGATCAACTGAACCTGGTTGGGTTAACCCGCCAGGTAAATTCGCTGGCCAATGCAGCCCGCAACAACAAATTAAAACCCGATGATACCCAGGGTGGCACCTTTACGTTAACCAACGTAGGTACTTTTGGTAGCCTGATGGGTACTCCCATCATCAACCAACCGCAGGTAGCCATTCTGGCAACAGGCGCCATCAAAAAAAGACCGGTGGTAATAGAAACCGAACAAGGCGACTTCATTGCCATCCGCAACATGATGTATTTGTCGCTGTCATACGATCACCGGGTGATCGATGGTGCACTGGGTTCTACATTTCTGAATGCAGTAGCCAAGGAACTGGAGAACTTTTCTTCAGACAGAACGATCTAATAATTGATTATAAGCTTTTAACAGCTATGCCTCCCAATTTATCGGGAGGCATAGCTGTTTTTTATACATACTAAGTCTCAAAAACCTGCGTTTAGAATATATCATGATGCAAATGCCTGCACTTATTTATATACTGTTTAACGGAAAATAATTAAACCATCTCTTCGGGACATCGTCTTTTTTTTGTAAATTGATAGTAGTGACAAACCCGTTTGTTTGCCTGTGGAACTATCGATTTAGAATGGCTTTTTTTCTAACACCTAAACGTAATCATATGAAGATGCTTTCAGAGACCTGGTTTGCCGAAGGCTATATTGATTTCGAGTTAAAGAAATATACACTCCTGGCCTATCTGCAACAGGTAAACCAATACTTCACTGAATCGAAATTGTATCCACAATTATCTGATGTGATCTTTCACTACAATAACCTGCAGGCATTAAAGGAAAACAAAAAATTCTTACAGGAACAATTCCCCAAAAAGTTAACCGGGGTGCAAATAGAGAAATTACAATTGCTGTATGAGCAGATCATCGGCGATGATGAAATGATGCAGGAGTTGGAAGACATCATTACTTTTTCGGCCGATAAATTAAAAACAGCCATCAGCAGTGGTACCGAGATCTATGAATTTGTTGAGGACAAGCTGAACATCTTCCCTGTAGGACTGGTGCCGCTCGATACGCATGAAGGGTATTTCTTTTTGAGTGAAGGCACGTACCGCCATACGCTCGTGTATCAATACCGGCTAAGCTTTTTTGAAAAGCACGATGAAAAGTACCGGGCCATCAGAACAGAGTATGTGAGCGAATGGGAACGAAACATCGTGAACAGCTACGAGAACATTAAAGCGGAGTTATTACGTAATAAAAAAGACTTACCCAATCCTGCGGTGTATTCGATTGAAACGGAGTTGACGTTTCCTATATCGGAGACGTTATTGCCAGTAGCTAAGCGTAGCCTGGTGCGTTATATTTCTAAAGCAGCTTAGTTGATCAGTTAACCAGTTAACCAGTTAACCAGTTAACCAGTTAACCAGTTATTATACGGGCGCGGCTCGCCATTAATGGCGAGCCGCGCTTTTTTAGTAGTCAACTAATAAAATGATCAACTATATCAACCTTTTCAATTTTCTTTCCTCTTAACCTTTTTCTTCCTCGTCAACTGGTCAACTGATTAACTGGTCAACTCAGAACCCCTTCTTTTCCTCCAACTCTATTCCCCAATCAACTCCTTTAGAAGTAGCCGGCACACCCTCAGCCAGCCAGTGCGGCGCAGGTGCTCCTTTCAAAAAGTAATCGAAGTATTGTGAGAGGCGTATGCTCAGGTCTTTTCGGTTCCTTCTTTCCACCAGGTTATGGTCTTCCCCATTGTATTGTAACATCCATACTTTTTTTCCCAGGCGGCGCAAGGCGGTAAAGTATTCAATACCCTGGTACCAGGGCACTGCGCCATCGGCATCATTATGGGTAATCAACAAAGGCGTTGTTACTTTATCGGCCCTGAACAATGGCGAGTTCTTGATATACAGATCAGGGCGCTGCCACAAGGTATAGCCAATACGACTTTGGGTACGCTCATACTGAAACTGCCGGTTCACCCCGGTTCCCCAACGAATACCGCCATAGGCGCTTGTCATGTTCGATACGGGTGCGCCGGCCTCCGCTGCGGCAAACATATTGGTGCGGGTAACTAAATAGGCTACCTGGTAGCCACCCCAGCTTTGTCCCTGTATGGCCATTTTGGTTGAATCGACCCAGGGCTTTTTAGTAAAATATTTTGCGGCCGATACCACCGAGTTATAAGCGCTTTCACCGGGCTCGCCTTTTTTATAATGGATATCGGGCACAAACACCAGGTACCCATTGCTTACAAAAAGCGGAATGTTTATCGTAGAAGCGCTGGGCGCCGGCGGGCGATAGGTATACAGGTCATCAGAATTTTTTTCGTAGAAGTACAGGATCATGGGATACTTCTTCTTTGCATCAAAATTTTCGGGTTTGAATAACAGCCCTTCCGATTGCTTGCCATCGAACATGGTCCATTTTACCAACTCGCAGGTTAACCAGTTATAGTCTTTTTGCTGGGGATTACTGGCATATAAGGGGCTTACCAAAAGAGAATCCCTGTATAGCTTCCTGTTATCGTCAAACTGTATGTCAGTCACTTCAAACATAGTATCCAGTAAAGTTTCCAAAACAGGCGAAACATTATAGCTTTCCGAAGTAAACAAGTATCTTTTTGCCGCTTTTGCCTTTACTACCAGGAAGCCAATCTGGAATTTACCACTGAGGCTGTAACCGGGGATCAAGGGCCCCTTCATATAATGAAATGCCAGGCCATTCTGTTTGGTCACTTCATTCAGTGTTTTAAATACTACGGTTTGCGTATCGGTAATAAACTTCTCTTCTTTATCAGTTTGGGTATAACGATATATGATCTTATGCATCCGGCCATTTCCTTCAGTCAAATTACGAGACGCTTCTTTGGCTTCCGGATCGCATTGCCATACATCGTACTTATCATATATATACACATATTTATCATTTTGATGCCATGCCACAATACCATGTGGCAGTGGATCATCGGGATGGTCATCTTCTTCATCATACAAAGGCACCCTGATGTTTTTTGTGATATTGGTAATTACCCCGGTACTTACAGTATAGGTGAAATAATTTTTTTGCGATGGATCATACCAGATCACATATTTTCCGCCGGGTGAGATGGTGAAGAAATTGCGTTGTTTTTCTTTTACCAGTTTACGGCTGCCATCGATGGTAGAAATAATATAAGCGGTTGTTTTTGCAAATCCCTGCCACTGGCTTTCTACCCGGTTACCTTTTGTTGTAGTGGCCAATACATAATCGGCATTTTTATCATCGGCCAGGATAATATTTTCTGCATCTTCCGCACCTAATTGAATTACTTTATCATCATTGCCATTCAGTACTGCTTTATAGCTTCTTTGCAATTCAGTATTCAACTGCACCAGCTGTTGTGGTTGCAGGTAGTCATCGTTGTAATGCCAGATGTCTAACCGGGCTGTTTCAAAATCAACCAGCGTGGTGTCTTTTGGCTTGCGGATGGGCATTAACCCAAAAAACAATTTTTGTCCGTTCTGGCTGAATTCAGGGACCAATGTTTCGCTTAGTGTTAATCCATTTCTTACACCGGTTGTATTTCTGTCAACCCGCATGCGCGCGCTGTCCATACCGGTTCGGTAGTAATATAGTTTGTAGAATTTCTGCAAGGCTTTGGTGCTGCTGTCGCGTTCGGCAATAAAAGCCAGTTGAGCGCCGGCCTCATCGAAAGCGAAACTTTTGGCGCTGTTATATCCCCGGAAGATGGTGTCTGCTTTTCCACTTAATGTGTTGTACCACACTATAGCCGCTTTTTTCAACGTATCGGCATTACTGCGGCTCGTTTCTATAATAAAGGTATAACCAGGCTTACTGAAGTAATAATCGCTTACCAGGGGGAATTTCTTTTCTTCCCCGGTATATAAATTCCGCAGCACCAGTTCAGTGCCTGTTTCAACCGGCTCACCCGGTGTTCGGTAGTCATCTTTCTTTGGCGTTTTTAATGCGGCCAGCCCTTTTGTTTTTGCTTCATTTGCTTTGTTGCGAAGGCTATCGGCTACCCGGGCCAGACTATCGGCCATATGCAGCAAACTATTCAGCTGGGTAGCTGAGTCGGGTTGTGCTACCACAGGCGGTACCGGCAGGGCTTTTTCCTGTAAATAAGCCAGCCATTGCCCGGTGCCTTTTTCCGGCATTTTAAATGATTTGATCCGGGGAATGCGCAGCACGCTGTCTTTACCCAACTTTACAATAGCCAGACTGTCCTTAGGCATCTCGTCGGGCTTTTTCTTTTTGATCTTAGCTTCGCGTGTTGCAGCAAAAAGCGGTTTTATTTTACAGATCACAAAGCGGTCATCGTCGGTGATCTCAGCGGCATAACCACGGGGAATTTCTTTGCGGTATGATCTATCTATGGCCTGAATAACCAGGGTGGCATCCCCTTCCTGCGGGGTTATGGTATATACCACCCATTTGCCATTATTGCTGATATAACGTTCATTGATGCTTTGCCAGCCATCGTACACAGCATGCGTAAGGGGTTTCTTTTGCGCGGAAGCGTGTAGGCCTGCCAGCAACAAAAGCGGAATGCAGAGTAAATTTCTCATTAGTTGTCATGGTTAAAAAATAAAATTAATATAAACCCTGCTTTTCCGGTAAATATCATCCTGTCATTCAACCGTTCGTATATAAAGAAAAGGCTGCCTCTTATGACAGCCTTTTAACTACAATATTGTATAGAGCATTAATCTATAGGGATCGGATTGGCACGGCGGTAAACTGCCTTAACCCGTCCATCATTAACATTACAACCTGAGATCAGGTAAAGCTTGTTATCAGCTATATAATAGAATGTTTTGAAATATACGCGGGTAGAGTCATCGTATGTAAAATCAATGCGCCTGGTATAAGTATCCTTAAGATTTGTCTCACAAACGCTCTCTTCTACTGTGTTGTCGGGTGCAGTAGTATATTTTCCCTGCTCCAACACCTTGTCCTTATCATATTTTATAAACGTGTCATCATTAAATCTCAACAGGTTTCCATTGCCGGGTTCATATGTTTGATTTGGCATCCAGGAGGTGCCATACTCTGCCAGTTCCCAGGTACTTTTTAAATCATTCTTAGGATCATTATTGTTCTTATCCTTTTTACAGGCAACAAATGCAGTTACCATTATAGTAATCATTAGAATGCTGTAGGTCTTTTTCATGTGCTAACGCTTTTACCATCTGACATGCAATTAGCCAATAGCGTTGCACCCGTATTTTCAACTTATGCTTTTTTCCTGCTTTTGTATACCAGCCAGGTTTGTAAAACAACTGATAGTAGAATTAAAAATAATCCAACATAAAAGAAACTGGATAAGTATTTATCCTCGCGGTAAATAAGAAAGGCCAGCGCTATGCCATACAGCGGTTCCAGGTTGTAAGTAAGATTCACCGTAAAAGCTGAGATCTTTTTCAATGCGTTCATTGCTAAGGTAAATGCCCACACCGTACAAAACAAGGCTAACACCAATAACCAACCGGTATCTGCCAAAGTGGGTATTATATGGCCTGCGGGAACAAACTTTAAATAAAATGGTAAGAGCAGTGTAAGGAAAAAGAAGCCACCGCTTAATTGATACAATGTTACAGTTTCAGGTTTGTAACGCTGCACCAGTAACCGGTTAAACACCGTGAACAAACTGGCCAGTAATGCAGAGATCAATCCTATGATGATGCCGGTTTTATATTGCGGGTCAAATTGAAAAATAAGATAGATGCCTGCAATCACCAGCAGGCTCAGCAGCAATTCATTTCTGTTAAATGGTTTGCGGTTAATGAGTGGTTCCAGGATAGCAGTAAAAAAACCGATGGCCGAAAAACAAACCAGCGCTACCGATACATTCGAATACTTGATGCTTGCATAAAAACTTACCCAGTGTAAGGCCACAATAACGCCTACGCCGGTTATGCGGGCCATGCCGGCCAGCGAAATGGTGCGCCTGCTACGCCTGAGTAAATACATCACCCATAGCACTAACACTGTTATCAGCAACCGATACCAAACCAGCAGGGCTGCATTGAGGGTAATAAGCCGGCCCAGCACACCGGTAAAACCGGCCAGGAAAACCGCCATGTGCAGTTGTAAAAAGGCTTTACGCATAGGATATGTGAAGATACCCTTCGACTCCGCTCAGGGCAAATTTAAATAGCAAGGTCCCGGCATAGCCGGGACCCCACATATAAATAATTAATTATGCTATTTTGTTTTTGCCAGCACCTGTTCCTGACCTACTGCTGTATAGGGGGCAACACCGGTGTTTTTAACCCGGCTGCGATAATCTTTGAAAAGGCTTTGCCAGCGCAATTTAAGCACGCCCCAGATCCCTTCTTTTACAATGCCTTTATGCATTTTTGAAACACCGAACTTGCGGTCTTCAAAAATAATAGGCACTTCTTTTATTTTAAAGCCCAGTTTCCAGGCGGCAAATTTCATTTCAATCTGGAATGCATAGCCCAGGAATTGGATCTGATCGAGGTTGAGCGATTCCAGCACTTCCCGCGTGTAACATACAAACCCGGCAGTGGTATCCTTCACCGGCATCCAGGTAATGAGGCGGGTATACAACGATCCGCCTTTCGACAGCATGATGCAGTTGCGGGGCCAGTTAATGGTGCCGCCGCCTTTCACATACCGCGATCCTACGGCCACATCTGCGCCGCCTTTTGCACAGGCTTCGTATAAGCGTTGCAGGTCTTTGGGATTATGCGAAAAATCGGCATCCATTTCAAAGATATATTGATATCCTCTTTTCAGGGCCCATTTAAAGCCATGAATATATGCGGTTCCCAAACCCAGCTTGCCTTTACGTTCTTCAAGAAATAATTTGCCGGCGTATTTCACCTGGCGCTCTTTCACCAGCGCGGCTGTTTGATCGGGCGAGCCATCATCAATAACAAGGATGTGAAAATTATTGTATTGGGCAAGAATGATATCGATCAAATGGCCGATATTTTCCTTTTCGTTGTACGTCGGTATGATAACGATATTTTCCAAACAATTCGGATTGATGATATTGGAATGCGAAAATACAATAATTCAAAATGTGAATTATAAAATACACATTTGCAAGTAAATAAATAGAAAGCAAATCAGAGCCCCTTCTTTAACAACGTTCTGTTAAAAATTTCCGTCAGTTTTGCCTTGGTATGCATGGGAAAATCACCTTTCATCATCCAATCATAATATTGAGGCTCAGCTTTTAACACTTCCACCACTGAACGGCCTTTGTGTTTGCCGAAATTAAACACCTCTACCCCATTGTCCATAATCATGCGCCGGGCAAAATCTACAATATTATCATCGCCTATACAGGTAATGATTGTTTCCACGCTGGTTCCCAATTGCGGATATTTCTCAATCTGGGCCTGTAATACCTCCCAGGTGGCTACGGCGTCAACTTCGGCGCCATGGGCTCCATCCAGGTTCTTGTTACAGTAAAATTTATATGCCGCGCTCAGTGTGCGTTGTTCCATCATATGGAATATTTTCTGTACGTCGAGCAAACGGCGTTGGTTAAAATCGAATTCCAGCCCTACCCGTAAAAACTCCTCTGCCAGCAGGGGAATGTCAAAGCGGTTTGAGTTGTACCCTGCCAGGTCACAATTATCCAGGAACTGTTTGATCTCATTAGCTACCTGTTTAAAGGTGGGGGCATCCTTCACCATTTCATTGCTTATACCATGTAAATCACGCGATACAGCGGAAATAGGTATTTCAGGATTGAGTAGTTTACGCTTAATCAGACGGGCGCCATCGGTTTGAATTTTCACAATGGCTATTTCAACGATACGATCTGAGCTCAGGTTCACCCCGGTGGTTTCAAGATCAATAATTGCCAGCGGCTTCTTTAACTGCAACATTCAACAATGATAATTGATAATGGTTATAAAATTAGGCGTATAAGTAAAAAATTATAAATTGGTCATTCTTTCCCATTCTGGAATGCAGATTTTTTAAAAAAGAGGTAACAATATAGGGCTAATTTATTATTAGCCGGTTATTTGCTTTGCAAAAGTAAGCATATCTGCTCCATCATAATTACCTGAGCTCATTAATAACAGGCAGGCATTTTTATAGTTCTGCTCCTGAAGCCATTGCATCAGTTTTTCTTTATCGTTCACTACCTGTAACCCTTTTTTCCCAAAACCGGCAATCACTTTTTCGGCAGGCAGCTCGGGCATGCGCTTCAGTTCCAGGGCATGGCGGCTGTAAAAAACAGCGGCTTTGTCGGCCGGGTCCATGGCGCCTTTGTATTCGGTCATAAACTGTTCGTTCAGGCTGCTATAGGTATGCAGCTCCAGCACGGCTATGAGTGTACGATCGGGAAACTGCTGTTTCACCGCATCGATGGTAGCTTTTACTTTTGAGGGGGCATGCGCAAAATCGCGGTACACCGTGGTGTGCTCATTGCGGGCCAGCAGCTCCAGCCGTTTGGCTGCGCCGGTAAAGGAGGAAATGGCCTTTACAAAGGTGACTACATTCATTCCCAGGTCGCGACATACATACCAGGCAGCATGCAGGTTCAACAGGTTGTGGTTACCAAATACCTGCAGTTCACTGGTTTGATCTTCAATGGTAAGGATGGTCTTTCCCTTTGCAATGGTATGGAAGGGAACCGAATAGGGCTGATAACGAATGTCTTTTCGCTTATTTTGGGTCACCAGCTTTTTTAGCACATCGTCAGTCTCGTTATATATCAGCAGTCCGCCCGGTTCAATCTTATTAATAAAGATAGTGAACTGCTCCAGGTAAAAATCAAATGTTGGAAACACATTTATATGGTCCCAGGCAATGCCGGTAAGGATGGCAATATGCGGAAACAGAAAATGGAACTTGGGCCGCTTTTCTATCACACTGGCGGGGTATTCGTCGCCTTCACATACTATTATGGGGGCATGTGTAACCTGTACCGACTGATCGAACCCTTCGAGGCGGGCGCCTACCAGGTAGTCGAAATCTTTTCCGGCTTTTCGCAGGGCATGCATGATCATAGCGGTGGTGGTGGTTTTGCCATGACTGCCACCTACTACCACGCGCGTTTTATCCTGGCTTTCCTGGTATATGTATTCGGGAAAGGAATAGATCTTTAAACCCAGTTCCCGGGCCCGTATTAATTCCGGATTGTCCTGTTTGGCATGCATACCCAGGATCACAGCATCCAGGTCGGCGGTTATTTTTTCGGGATGCCAGCCGATAGCTTTGGGTAGCAGTCCTTCCTTTTGCAGGTTCGAATGGGCAGGCTCAAATATTTCATCGTCACTACCGGTTACCTGGTAACCTTTTTTGTGCAAGGCAAGCGCCAACTGGTGCATCACGCTTCCACCAATAGCTATAAAGTGTACTTTCATCTGAATATTTTTTATTTTTCCGGGCCAGCTGGAACTTACCATCCCGATGAAATCGGGAGGACGTTTCATTTTCAACAACTGATTTACGACTAAATGTATTTAAGCTGAAACGATTACCAAAAACTTTTTGTGTACATACAAATAAATTTTGCTCACAGGCTTGCAGATGCCGGATATTCTTTGTTATTTTGACCATCTTACAGTTATAATTATCCAATCCTCTCGAAATTTTCCTCTCCTTTAAGTCCGTTAACCCTTGAATGACCTGATGATCGTGTTACGCCCTTATTTATTCATCAGGCAATTGTAAACTTTAAATATCACAAAAATGAAACGGACTATCGTTATCGTAGCACTGGTTATTTTCGCTTGCGCAACTATTACCTCATGCGCGGCTTCAAAGGGCTCAGGATGCAAAGGAACTCAAGGCTATGTGGGATACGGCGGCGGCAGATAAATTTATTTAACCCTGATATTATGTAATAGGTTGCCATTGTGGTAGCCTATTTTTTTTGCTGCTGTCTGAACTGGGATAAGTGGGATGTTTGGGATGGGGATTCAGACAGCGGCACAAAAAAACCCTTCCGCATTTAGCGAAAGGGTCAATTTCTTACGGCTTGCTGAAAAAGGGCCATCCTGAGATCAGGACGGCCTCTAACGATTGCTTGCCATATGAAAAAAAACTTATTTCTTCTTTTTTGTAGTAGAATCAGCTTTCTTAGTAGTATCAGCAGCTGGAGCTGGAGCCATTGAATCAGCAGGAGCAGTAGCTGCAGAATCACTTACAGTTGCAGGAGCAGTAGCAGTAGTGTCTGTTTTGTTCTCAGTGTCTGCGCTTCCGCCATCATTACATGCTACAGCGAATAAAGAACCAATAGCTAATACTAACAACAGTTTTTTCATTGTACCGTTTTTTGTTTGTTTACAAATGATTTATGTAGTTTAATACAGGAAATGAAAGAAGGTAACCCCGTAACCCATCTTTTTTTTAATATTTCTGAAAAAAAGTTCAATCTTTCCGACTTAGGGGATTTTTCGACCCATTTTTGGCCTGAATTTTACCAACTGGTTGGGTTACTTCTCCTTAAATTGAGTATTAATTAATGGTTCAAAAGCGTGAAAACAGATTCAACCGACGAAAAAGCACTGTTAAAAGGATTGGCAATAAACGACCGGAAGTCCGTTGAGACCATATATAAACTATATTATAATATGGTTCAAACGTTGATAATCAACAACAACGGGTCTGCTGACGACGCACGGGACATATTCCAGGAAACTGTAATTGTGCTGTATGAAAAAGCCAAAAGCGGCTCTTTCGAATTAACCGCCCAGCTAAAAACTTATGTGTATTCGGTTAGCCGGCGGTTATGGCTAAAAAAACTGCAACAACAGCAGAAATATCTTCCCAATGTTGCGGGGCTCGATGAAACAGTTCCGGTTGATGAAGAAATTGAAAGCCACGGACAACGCAATTCAGAATTCCAGATGATGGAAAAAGCTTTGTTGCATTTGGGCGAACCCTGCAGAAGTTTAATTGAGGCATTTTATCTGCAGAAAAGAAGCATGACAGAGATTGCCGGCCATTTTGGATATACAAACGCTGATAACGCCAAAAATCAGAAATATAAATGTCTGATGAGGCTTCGGAAATTATTCTTTGCCGAATTTAAAAACAACGACGTGTGATGCAAGATTTACAATTATTAGATGCTATTGAACGATTTCTCCGGGGTGAAATGTCGCCTGAAGAAATGGCTTCCTTTGAGCAGCTGCGAAAAAGTAATCCCGAAGTGGATGAAAAAGTAGTGGAGCACACTATGTTTTTACACCAGATCGATCAGTTTAGCGAGTGGAAGTCTTTTAAAGGAACCCTGCACGACGTTCATAATCAACTGCTCGAATCGGGCGACATTACCGAAGAAGCACCAAGAGCCTCTGTAATACAACTGTGGCGCAAATACAAACGGGTGATGGCTGTGGCCGCCTCCATTGCCGGTATTACTACCCTTCTCATCGCCAGCATGGCCACTTATTACACCCAAAAGAAAACGGCCAGCGATCTGCAACGCTTAAGAGGCGAATACAAATCGGAAATAACAAAGAAAACCAACGAAGTAATTAATAAGGTACAGGAACGCATTACCAAAGCACCTGAAAACACACCTGTGCGTTTTGGTGGTACCGGTTTCCTGATCGATGGTAAAGGATACATTGCTACCGATGAGCACGTTGTGAACGGCGCTTCCAGTGTAGTAGTGCAAAACAGCAAAGGACAGGAATTCAGAACCCGTATTATCTATACCAATAAAGAAACCGACCTGGCCATCCTGAAAATTGAGGATGACGATTTCAGAAGCGTCGGTCCCCTGCCCTATGGCATCCGCAAAAGCGGAACCGACCTGGGCGAACCTTTATTCATCCTGGGTTTCCCCCGCGAAGAAATTGTGTACAACGAAGGATATATGAGTGCCAAAACCGGTTATAATGGCGATACCTTATCATTTCAGTTAGGCGTGTCGGCTAACCCGGGTAATTCTGGCGGCCCTGTATTCAACAAGAATGGTGAAGTGGTGGGTGTTATCACGGCCCGTCAAACCCAGGCGGTAGGCGTTGTATTTGCCGTTTCCTCAAAAAACATCTTCCGCAGCCTGGAAGATGTTAAAAAAGATACTTCCTTCCAGAATATCCGTTTAACGCTGTATTCTTCTATCAAGAACCTCGATCGTGTACAACAGATCAAGAAGATTGAAGAAGGGGTGTTTATGGTGAAATGTTATTAGAAGATACAAGGTTCAAGATATAAAGAAGAAGCCCTGGCGATATCGTCGGGGCTTTTTCTTTTTTGGTGGGACTTCTATTTAAGAAAGTTGACCAGTTAACCAGTTGATCAGTTGACGGGTTAACTGGTTAACATTCGTTATTTCCACAATTTTGTAGGATATTCCCCTGCTGCAACTAATTGTTCCAGATTTGCTTTCACTTCAGGCGCATCTTCTTTGTAGGTAACGCCGAACCATTGGGCCGACGTAGGGATCACTTTAATTGTACCC
>JAJKIL010000041.1 GCA_021154515.1 Niastella sp.
AGCATACTTAAGATTTTTAATAATGGGAAATTTTTCGTTCTGTTGTTACCCAATACGCAGTGACCTTGTAAGAGAAGGTTTTGCAACAGGTTTCAATGAATGCCGGATGGTTGGGAACAAAGAGATGGACAAGGGGGTAGGGGAAGAAGCCGCTTTCGCGGCTACTAATGTAACCTAATTTTTTATTTCTTTCTGTAGTCTGGCAATTTCTTTTATCATCAACGGATAGGAGGCCAGCGGCATGCTGCCATGATCGTATCCATCCATTTTATAGAGCTTTACCTCAGCAGCTTTATTTAACAGGAGCATTCTGTAGAGATAGGCATTTTCTTCGTACCGGCCAAGCATCTCTTTTTCTGCATCGCCCGTAAACAGAATAATGGGTGGAACATCCTGTCTTACATGATAAAGCGGGGCATATTCATCAATTATAGGTTGCGTGCCTTTTATGCCTCTTTCATCCCTGATGGTAAAATGGGTGATGGTCTGTGAACTGAGCGAGATAACACCGGCTATCTTGTTGGCATCGATGTTGTATTTGTTAAGGTATTTTTTGTCCATCGTAATCATCAATGAAAGATAGGCGCCTGCAGAATGTCCGGATAAGAAGATGGCATTGGGATTTCCACCAAACTCAGCAATATGGGTGAACACCCAACTGGTGGCCGCTGCAGCGTCTTCAATGCAGGCCACTGCTTTTACTTTTGGCGAGAGCCGGTACCCCACGCCAATGACAGCAAAGCCATTATCCATAAGTTGTTTAGGGATCTCTTTGCTACCACCCGTTAGTCCGCCGCCATGGAACCATACCACGGTGGCAAAGTTCTTCTTGTTTATAGGATAATAAAGATCAATGGTGCATTGCGACTTGATATACCCATCGTTTTGCGAAGTGGTTGAAGGATAGTAGCCGATATCCTTTTTTATTTCATACGTAGTTTGCGCATTCAGTTGCAGGCAGGTAACAATTAAAAGGAGCAGAATCGTTTGTTTCATAGTGATGCTTAAGTTATTATAGGAAGGTAGGCAAAATATCGTGTATGCTTCTACAGTCGGCTTTTGTTAATGAATGGTTGTTTGAATCAAATATTAAACTTTTAAATTTATCTTCAGTCGAACAACGTTCAAGACTAACATCCCAACCCCGAGCCCATGCCCAGCTTGCTGAGAACCGTATTGGTACTGACGGCCCTATGCATTTCTTCCCTATTAACAGCACAGGATTTTTCCAATAAAGGGAAAGATTTCTGGATCGGCTATGGCAATCACGTACGCATGTTTAATGGCACCCCAGCCGAAAAAATGCAGTTGTACATTACTTCCGATGTGGCCACTACAGGCCAGGTTACTATTGCAAGTATCGGGTTCACACAAAGCTTTACCGTTCAGGCTAATCAAATTACCACCATTGATATTCCGAGAAGTGCCGCTTTACTGGATGATGGGTTGTATAATCACGGCATTCATGTTACTGCTGATAAGCCGGTAGTAGTGTATAGTTTTATTTATGTAAGTGCTGTTTCCGGCGCCACCGTTTGTTTACCCACCAGTACGCTGGGCAGGGATTATTATTCCGTGAATTACACCAAACGCTCCAATGATCCCGATTCTTATTCCTATTTTTTTGTAATAGCCGCCGATACGGGAACTACTACCGTAGAAATAACCCCGGCTGCCACTACAAAAGGCGGGAAGGCGGCGAACGTTCCTTTTCTGGTTACGTTACAACAGGGTCAGATCTATAATGTGCTGGGCACCATTTCAGGCACCAGTGGCGTTGACCTTACCGGTTCCCGGGTGCGATCGCTGAATAACGGTTCGGGTTGTAAACGGATTGCGGTTTTTTGCGGAAGCGGAAAAATTACTATTGGTTGCCCGGGAGCCGGTACGGCCGATAACCTGTACCAGGAAATGTATCCCACTGCTACCTGGGGAAAGAAGTACATCACGGTTCCCAGTCTTACCAACCCCACGAATATTTTTCGCATCATAAAATCTGATCCTTCAGCAAACGTAACGCTGAATGGAGCAGCCATCGCGGGAACCGGTTTTGTAAACAATTTTTATTACGAGTTTACCAATAAAACAACCAATGTTATTGAGTCAGACAAACCAATCCTCGTAGCCGAGTATTTTACTACCCAGGGTTGTGATGGCAATTCATCGCCGGGTGATCCGGAGATGATCTATTTAAATCCGGTTGAACAAACCATTGCCGCAGTTACTTTAAATTCCATGCAGCCGGCGGGCATTAATATCAATACGCATTTTCTGAATGTGGTGTTGAAAAATGATGTGGCGGCCATCAGTAGTTTTAAAATAGATGGGGTATCGTATAACAACTTTACGCCTGTACCGCAGGATAATGGTTATACCTATGCGCAAATACAGACAACGGCCGGCACGCATAATATTACCTGCGACACCGGTTTCAATATAATTGCCTATGGGCTGGGAAATGTGGAGTCTTACGGTTTTTCGGGCGGCATGAATTTGAAAGACCTTTACCAGTTTATTTCTATAAAGAATGAATACTCCATTGTTGATTACCCGGCAACCTGTACGGATGCGCCTTTTAATTTCTCCATGACCTTTCCGTATATGCCCACAAAAGTACAGTGGCAGTTCGGTGGTTTATATCCCGATGAATTAATCAATGCACCGTTGCCCGATTCCTCATTTGTAAAAAATGGCAAACTACTATACCTGTACAGGCTGCCTAAACTTTATAAAGGACCGGCGCCAGGTACGTATCCTATCAGGATTATAGCGAATAATCCCACACCCGATGGTTGTACCGGTGAACAGGAAATAGATTTCGACCTGAAGGTATACCCGAAACCAACGGCGGGTTTTGCTTTTACCGGTACCTGTTTGGGCGATACCACTTTCTTTACCGATCAATCTGTAACGGGCGACAACCCGATCATCAAATGGTCGTGGACTTTTGGCAATGGAGATGTGTCTGGCGCAAAGAATCCTTTTTACCTGTACAAAACAGTGGCCACTTATAATGTGTCCTTATCAGCTATAACGCAGGTGGGCTGTCTTACCGATACTGTTCAAAAACCGGTAACCATAAATCCTTTGCCGGCAGCGTCTTTCCAAACTACCGGACCCTATTGTGTGGGACATGATATTGTTGTGCAGGATGCATCTGCCATCAGCAGCGGTGCTATTGCAACATACACCTGGAGTATGGGTGATGGCCAAACGCTGACCAAAACATCCAACGCCGCTTTCAATTATGTATATCCCGCAACTGGCAGTTACACCATTAATTTAACTGCTACAAGTGATCAGGGCTGCAGCAATAAAGCACCTGCAAAACAAATAGCTATTACGGCCCAACCAACAGCCGGTTTTATTTTGCCGGAAAACTGTTTGTCTGATCCTTTCTCAAAATTCACCGATACCAGTACCATTGCCGATGGCAACCAGGCTTCTTTTCAATACCTGTGGAAGTTTAACGATCCTAACGCAACAGCAGCGAATAATACCGCCACGACACAAAACCCGCAGCATAAATACACCGCTACCGGTAATTATACGGTGTTTGTAAAGGTTACTTCCAATAACGGCTGTGCCGATTCAATTAAACAGGTGCTCACCATAAATGGCACCACGCCGCAATCTGCATTCGCCTTCGACGATGGCAATGCAATCTGCAGCAACAAAATGCTGACGTTCACCAATAATTCAACAGTTGACTTTGGTAACATTGTACGCCTGGAAATTTATTGGGATTATAGCAATGACCCTACCAACAAAACAGTAGATGAAGATTCCACGGCCGGGAAAAAATACAGTTCTCCATATCCTGTATTGTATACCCCTGATACAAAAGATTACCTGGTACAGGTGGTGGCTTACTCCGGAGAAACCTGTTTAAGTACTTCAAACAAAACGCTTACGGCAAAAGCCATCCCTGAACTACAGTTCAACCCCATTACTCCTGTTTGCATAGATGTAGCGCCTTTTCAAATAACCCAGGCGTCGGTGTTAAATGGACTTGCCGGAAATGGCGTATATGTCGGAAAAGGCGTTAGCCAGTCTGGCGTGTTAAGCCCGGCCATAGCAAAAGCGGGTATAGATACCATCCAGTACGTTTATACCGCTGCGAATAGTTGTGTAAATTCAATAAAGCAAACGGAGCAGGTGTATCCCTTACCAATAGTAAATGCAGGGCCCGACAGCTATTTGCTGGAAGGGAATTTTCTTACGTTGCCGGCGACGGCTTCAGGCCAAAACCTGAGTTATAGCTGGTCGCCGCCTACTGCATTAAGTAACCCGGCTATATTGCAACCGCAGGCATCGCCTGCTGATGATATCAGTTATACGCTCACGGCCACTTCAGGTGAAGGTTGCAAAGCTTCAGATGACATCTCCATCAAAGTATTAAAAGCGCTGCATATACCCAATGCATTTTCACCCAATGGTGATGGCATCCATGATCGCTGGGAGATCAAATATTTGAACACCTATCCTGGTGCTACGGTAGAAGTGTTTAACCGGTATGGACAACTGGTTTACAAGTCGGCAGGTTATTCGCAATCATGGGATGGAACGTTCAATGGAAGTCCGTTGCCCGTAGGTACGTATTATTATATCATCAATCCGAAGAATGGCAGAAGCCAGATGGCGGGTTATGTAGATATTATTCGATAGCAATATGAAAAAACTGTACATAGGCTGCTTGTTGGTTTGTTGTGTAATAGTTGTGCAGGCACAGCAGAAACCACACTATACCCAATATATTTTGAACAACTATATTTTAAATCCGGCGCTCACGGGTATCGAAAATTATTGGGATGTAAAAGTAAGCGCCCGGGACCAGTGGGTAGGATTGAAAGGGGCGCCGCGAACAGCTTATGTAACTATACAGGGACCTATTGATAAAGAAGATACAAAAACCACCCCCACTTCTTTTCAATTACCCGGACAAAATCCGCGCGGCGAATCCTATTGGGAAAACTATACACCTTCCAAGCCACACAGTGGTATTGGGTTGATCTTATTAAACGATCATACCGGTAACTTCAACAACTTTACCGCTAATGTTACCTATGCCTATCATATAGGAATAACGCCAAACACCAACCTGTCGGCAGGTTTCGGGGCCGGTATTAATCAGTTGCACCGCGACCTTTCCAAAACCGACTTTGGCGATGGCGTTACTGTGGACCCTGCGCAAACCAGTGGCAATATAAATAAGTTGAAACCCGACCTCAACGCAGGGTTATGGTTGTATTCAAGAGATTATTTTGTTGGCGTATCTGCACAACAGATCATTCCTTCAGCTATCAATTATGGAGATAATACCGCCCCTGTTTCAGGTAAAGCGGTGCCGCATTTTTTTGCCACAGCGGGTTATCGCTTTTTGTTGAACGACGATAT
>JAJKIL010000042.1 GCA_021154515.1 Niastella sp.
CCTGCTGTTCTTTCCAGGGTGGGCACCATCATTTTTACCAGTGCGGGATCGTTGTAGGTTACCAGGGTTTTGTTTTCGAATGTAACGGCTGCTTTGGCGCCCATTGCTTCTGCAATGGTAGTAGCCATTTTCTGGATGCGGTCAAATGTTTCTTTTTGCATTTTACTATCCAGTGTACGGATGGTGCCTTGCAACACCGCTTCTTCGGGAATTATATTGGGCCGTACTCCGCTGTGAAATTTACCTACGGTAATCACCACCGGCGCTTTGGTAAGCTCCGATTGACGGCTGACAATGGTTTGCAGCGCATTGATGATCTCGCTTCCCACCACAATAGGATCTACGCCTTTCCAGGGTTGTGAACCATGACTTTGCTTCCCTTTTATGTTTATGGTAAACCAGTCAGACGAAGCCATAAAGGCGCCTGACTTATATTCAAAATTACCTACTTCAATATCCGATTCAATATGCATTCCAAATACAGCATCTACTTTGGGGTTATCCATACACCCTTCTTTTACCATTAAGAGCGCGCCGCCTTCTTCCGTTCCGGGCGGACCTTCTTCTGCCGGTTGAAAAAAGAATTTAACGGTGCCGGGCACCTCTTTCTTCATGGAGGCCAGTATTTCAGCAGCGCCCATCAACATGGCCACATGACTATCATGTCCGCAGGCATGCATAACCGATACGGTATCGCCCATGTATTCAGCCCGCACGGTTGATTTAAAGGGCACATCCACTCTTTCTTTTACCGGTAAGGCATCCATATCGGCCCGCAAAGCCACCACAGGACCTGGTTGCCCGCCCCGTAAAATGGCCACAATACCGGTTTTAGCTATGCCGGTTTGTACTTCCAGTCCCAGCTTTTTTAAATGATCGGCGATGTATTGAGCGGTTTGATATTCCCGGTTGGAGAGCTCGGGATGCTGGTGCAGATAACGCCGCCATTCAATGACCTTGGGTAGAATGGCCGTAGCCTGTTTATCGATCGCGGTGGGCTTGTTTTGCTGTGCCTGTACGGTGGTGACAAGGATCAAAAGGATGGATAGCAGGATCCAACGGGTAAACTGTTTTAGCTGCATGCTGGAAGATTTACCTGAATGTAGAAAAAAATTATGAGTTGGCAGAAGGACTAAACATATGATTTTTAAACTACTGTATATAGCGTTTATCTTGTTTATAAACCCTTGATGTACATACATGTAATAAGTAAATATATTTATCGTTTATTAAGTGTTTTAATCCCGAAAACTGTCCCGAGATGCCCGTCCCTATTACGAAAACCACCCTTACCGGTGGCAGGCCCGCCTGGTCTATGTCCGTAGGTAAACATGTATGTAGTTTACTGCTACAGGCGTTTATAATCATTCCCTGTTTTTCACAAACTATAGGCAACTGGAATTTCAATGGTTCAACTTCAGGAACCGGTGGTACTTACAATACCGTTTCAATAGCCGATTTCAGCGCTGCTATTCCAACCAAAGCATATAATGGGGGTACTGTGTATTTTGGTGAAGGCGGCTGGCCTTCCGGCGCACTAAATCCCAGTGCTTATTTGGAATTTACTATTACTCCCAATGCGGGTTATCAGCTTGATATGTCGAGCATAGTTTTAACTATGCGACGCAGCACAACCGGTACTGCTGCTGGTTCAGGGCCCACGTCCTGGAGCCTGCGTTCGAGCGTGGATGGATATACTTCAGATCTTGGTTCAAACAGCTTAACAACCAGCGTGCAGAATTTTACGATTACATTGGGCAGTAGCTTTTTGATGCGACATACGGCTGTTACTTTTCGTTTGTATGGATACAATGTCAATGTAACAACCGGCGGATTGAACCGTTTAGTGATAGATAATGTCAGCATTAATGGAATAGGATCTGTATTACCGCTAACTTTCACTGGCTTGCAGGCCTTTCATAACAATGATAAAACGATTTCCCTGAAATGGCAGATGACCAATATTCGGGAAGGCAATGTGTTTAATGTAGAGCGCTCAATGAACGGAGCTGACTTTTCCACCATCAACCAATTTACACAAACAGAGAACCAGTTAACCGGTTCGTTTCAATACAACGATAACCGGGCGCCCGGCAATGTATCCGCGATTTATTATCGCATTAAAATAAACGAACCAAGCGGCTGGACTTACTTCTCCTGGCTGGTAAAAGTTAATAACAATACGGCAAAACAGCTACTAATAAATTATGCCAACCTTACCGGTCAATCGCTGGTGACCTCGTTACAGGTTCCTGAAAAGGGTTCGTACACGCTATCTGTTGTTACCATGAATGGCGCGGTACTTCAACAACAATCCCTTGAACTGGATGCCGGTGTGCATGTGATCACAACAGCTTTACAATCCCTGGCGCATGGAACGTATGTGGTGCGTTTGGTGGGTAAAGAGGGATTGAGCAGTAAGAAGTTTGTTTGGTGAGTCGGCAGTGGTGAATCGGCAATCGGCAATCCGCGATTAGCAACGCTGAATCGTGAAACGTGAATCCGCCAGTTGGCGGAGAAAGGACTCGCGAGTGTGGGATATTCCTCACTGTTTTCATCTCTCACTCGTTTCATCTTTCATCCTTTATCAACCTATCAACTTGTCAACCAGTTAACTCGTCAACTGATCAACTGGTTAACTCCTCAACCTACTTATACTCCCCATATATCTCCCTTAACGTATCCGCAATTTCCCCCAACGTACACTTTTGCTCAACCGCTTCAATAACGGTGGGCATAATGTTTTCGCCGGCAGTGACTTTGTCTGAAAGACCTTGTAAAACCTGGTCGCACTTGGCCGGATTGCGGTTATTGCGCAGGCTGGCTAACTTCTGGGTTTGGATCTGGCGAATGGAGTCATCTATTTTGAAAACCGGAGTGGTATCTTTTTCAGTGGTTTGAAATTTATTAACTCCTACAATGATCTTTTCGCCGTTCTCTATCTTTCGTTGATAGTCGTACGAACTGCGGGCAATGGCATCCTGGATGAATCCTTCCTCGATGGCTGATACACTGCCGCCCATTGCGTCGATGGTGGCTATTAATTCATAAGCTTTTTGTTCTATTTCATTGGTCAGCGATTCAATGTAGTAAGAACCGGCCAACGGATCAACCGTATCGGCAGCGCCGCTTTCAAAGGCAACGATCTGCTGGGTGCGTAAGGCAATGCGGGCCGCTTCTTCGGTAGGCAGGCTCAACGCTTCATCAAATCCATTGGTGTGCAGGGATTGGGTTCCACCCAGAACAGCGGCGAGCGTTTGCACCGTAACCCGGGCAATGTTGTTTTGCGGTTGTTGGGCCGTTAAGGTACTTCCGCCGGTTTGGGTGTGAAAGCGCAGCATCATGGCCCTGGGATCGGTAGCGCCCAGTTCTTTCATTATGCTGGCCCACATGCGGCGGGCAGCCCTGAATTTGGCTATTTCTTCAAACAGGTTATTATGCGCGTTAAAAAAGAACGACAGGCGACGGCCAAATACATTAATGTCGAGTCCTTTCTCCAGCGCGGCCTGTACATAGGCCTTGCCATTGCTTAACGTAAAGGCGATCTCCTGCACTGCGGTACTGCCGGCTTCACGAATATGGTAGCCCGAAATGGAAATGGTGTTCCATTTGGGCAACTCCTTGCTGCACCATTCGAAGATATCGGTAATAATGCGCATGGAAGGCTGGGGAGGATAAATATAGGTTCCCCTGGCCGCATATTCTTTCAGAATGTCGTTTTGAATGGTGCCGGTGATCTTGTTCAGATCGGCGCCCTGTTGTTTAGCCAGGGCTACGTAAAACGAAAGCAGGATGTATGCCGTGGCATTGATGGTCATGGAGGTTGATACCTCTTCCAGCTTAATGCCTTTGAAAAGGGTATGCATGTCCTCGATGCTGTCGATGGCTACGCCTACTTTTCCCACTTCGCCTTCGGCCAGTGCGTGATCGCTGTCGTACCCGATTTGTGTAGGCAGATCGAAGGCCACGCTCAATCCCATTACTCCCTGTGAAAGCAAATAATGATACCGTTTATTGCTTTCCTCTGCCGTGCTAAACCCCGCGTACTGACGCATGGTCCATAGTTTACCCCGGTACATATCTTCCTGTACACCCCGGGTAAAGGGGAACTGGCCGGGCATTTCGATTTGGGTGGAAGAGGGTACATCGGCAGCGGTGTACACTTCTTTTATTTCAATGGCGCTATCGGTAGTTACTTTTTTAGGCATGTAGTTTTTGTTAGTCGTCTTGCTGACTATGACATTAATTTCTTGGCTTCATAGCTCAATACATCGGATACAACGTTGTGCAGCGATGCCTTGGGCGATTGCATCAGCATTTCCAGAATGCTGCGGCTAAGGTCCTGGCCGGTGGCCTCAGCGGGTAAAAATGAACCGATCTGGTTAACGATCATTATGTTTTGATCTTTCAGGCTACGTACCGCTTCCCATGATTCATGCGATACATAGATCTGTTGAGTAACATTGTATTCATACTCGGTGCGAATGGTTTGGGTCAGCAGCATCTGCATATCGCGGGCGGTCAGTCCGGCCGTGGGCGTGCGGCTGATAACATTGGGCAGGGCAATGCGGTCAACCAGTAAGATCAGGCGTTCATAGGCCTGTAATTGAAGCGGTTGGGTAGCGGGGGGAGCAGTTTTTGCTTTCTCGTGTTGTTCCAGCAACACCTTGGCCTCTTTACGTTGTTTCCAGAACAAAAAAGCCAGGGCTATGCCAACGGCAAGGGCGATTGCAATTGAAATTACCATTTCAGTGGTACTGAGCATTCATTAGGTTTTAAGTGAACAAAAATACAGTTTGTAGTACTAAGTTGTTTAAAAGCAATAGGAAAGGCCTTAGGAACGAACAATATGCTGAAATAATTGTCTTAACTGGGATAAATGGGATGTTTGGGATGGCTGGGATTAGCCTACAATACCACTACGATCCTGCTACCATTAGGGTACCCTGATGGCAACTGGTAACCGGTGCCCGACATCTCTTTTTATTGTAAATTTGCTTTATAAAATTGATGTAAGTATGGAAATGACAACGGCTGTTCCTGTGAGCTTTACTGCCGGCGCCCTTGATGAGATCCGTCGCCTGATGAACGCCCCTGAGTTCGACAAGACCAAGTTTTTGCGTGTTGGCGTAAAGGGTGGCGGTTGTTCCGGCCTGTCGTACGTGCTGGGTTTCGACGACAGAGAAGCCGATGATTCGGATTTTGAATTTGAAGGACAATCCTTCATCATGAATAAATCGCATGCCATTTACCTGATGGGGATGCAAATTGACTGGGCCAATGGCTTAAATGCCCGGGGCTTTACTTTCAATAACCCCAATGCCAGCAAAACCTGCGGTTGCGGAACCTCTTTTGCAGTTTAAGGGAAGAATAACAGTTTTATTGTATATTTGATTTCTCCTGCCTTCAGTACCTGCTTACCTAAGCTATCGGGGATAATTAGTGATGCGCATTAGAAATGTGTATGAGTATTTTTTTACCATTAAAAATTTCAAGCATGCGCACACTACTAAAAATTACCATGGATGTGGTAGCTTCCAACAATGGCATTAAGGACGGCTCTCTTCCCAAAATGATGGAAGCAACCATGGAGAAATTAAAACCCGAAGCCGCCTATTTTACAGCTATGGATGGTTGCCGTACTGCCCTTATCATATTTGACCTGAAAGATCCTTCCGAAATACCCGCCATTTCCGAACCTTTTTTTATGAACATGCATGCCAAAGTGGAAATGAGCCCGGTAATGAATGCTGAAGACCTTAAGAAAGGACTGGCTTCGTTACAGAATATGCAGAAATAATAACCCGTTTTTACAGTATTATAAGCTTATCAGTTTGCTGAAGTCCCGCTAAACGGGGCTTCTTTTTTTACAACTGCACATGCGCCCTCACTCCAATGATATGCACTGGCCCACGGTCTTTGTTGTAAGCCGGGTTCAGCACAAACTGGTAATCGGGACTAAGCGATAAAAACACCACCGGGATGCTGAATTTATAATAGGCTTCAAAAATGGCTTCATGGCCATAGTTCAGGTTACCATCACCGATAATAAACCCATACCCACCGGCTTTCAGGTAATTGCGGTGGGGGTCTGAAATTCCATTTACTACCACGGCGGCGCCTAACTCATCATTTTTTCTTGCCCAGGCTGAACCATTCCATACAATACCACCCGACAGTGACCTGTCAATTTCAGTAAATGCCCAGGTTTCATTGTTACCATCATTCCAGCTTCCCCGTAAAAAAATGCCGGCCTGGCTGGAGATTTCCTGTTCCAGCGAAACGCCAATCCCGTTCTTTGACCGGGGATCGCTTCGCACGGCTACTATATTCGGGGTGAGGGTGTTTTTTATTGCTTCTTCATAATTTCCCATTGGGGCCAGGTTATGAAATAACAAAAGCCGTACAACGCCCGACCGGTTGTTGATCCGGATGTTCTTTTCACCTTCTACTGTTAACCCATACGCTTTGCTTATTTGATTTTCGAGGGTGGGCCCGTTGGCATAGCTGGGCATTTGCGTCATGGCTGCCCGAACAGCCCAGGAAGGGGTATGATATTCTACCACCGCACCAATGGTATAGCCACGGGTATTGGCAGGGTAATCCCAGGCGCCATAACTCATCAGGCTCCAGTTCATGAACTGCTCACGTGGGTCGTGGCTGTAGCTATTATCGTCAAAAAAATCGGCTATGCTGAATTTACCGGCCCTGATGGAGAGATACGTGGCCGGGGTATGTTGCTGAACCTGGTTAAGATCGTCCGGTTCCCAACTGGTTCCGGAACCTATGGAAAATTTCTGTTCCAGGTACAGGCGGGCTACATATAGTTTCAATTGTTTGCTTCCGATGCGAAAGGTTTCTCCGTTGGGAAAACCGGCAACACCCGTAGCTGAACTGAGTCCGCTGCCACCGGCCACCTCGGGGTTAAAATAAATAGCTGCCTGTTTCCATAATTTTCTTCCTGCGTATACAGTACTGGTAAAAGAAACCTGTCCGGGTTCGGATGTCAGTAAACTGTTTTTGCCGGTATACCCGGCCGAAAAGTCGGGATGGTACTGCCATATGGAGGTTGCCTGTGCATGAAAGCTCCAGCCGCGTTCCTTGATGGAGTCGGCAGGTAATTGGGCTAAAGCAAATTTATATACCGTGAGTAACAGGAACGTCGCCAGTATTCTCATAAAATTATTTAACAACTAGCGTACCAGGCCTTTTATCTGGCTACAGGGCCTGGAGTGTAGAAAGACTAACTCACTTCTGCATTGAACCGGAAACCAACGCCATGAATTGTTTCGAGAATGATATTTGGATCGGCTTTAAAGTACTTGCGTAATTTGGTCATAAACACATCCATACTTCTGCCCAGGAAGTAATCGTCCTTTCCCCACACGTTCAGCAATACCTCATCACGTTTTAAAATGTGGTTGGCATGCTCGCACAGGAATTTCAACAGGTCTGCTTCTTTTTGTGTAAGGGTAAAAGTTTCTGAAGACGTATGTAATTTAAGATCGGTATAGGAAAACTTCATTTGTCCAATGGAATATTGCTGCACCAGGTCGGCGTGCAGTTTACGGGAGCGGCGAATAAATACGTCCATCCGCAGCAGCAGTTCCTGCATGCTGAAAGGTTTGGTAATGTAATCGTCGGCGCCGGTTAGAAATCCTTTTACCTTATCTTCTTCCATCGATTTGGCGGTAAGGAAAAGAATGGGCACCATATCGCTTTGCTGACGGATCTTGCGGGCCACCGTGAATCCGTCTTTATTGGGCATCATTACGTCGAGCAAACAAATATCGTATTGGGTCTTATCGAACTTTTCAATAGCGGTTTGTCCATCGGGGCATAACACCACTTCGTAACCTGCGTCCTGCAGGTTGTCTTTGATCACATATCCTAACGACATATCATCTTCGGCCAACAGAACTTTTACTTTTTTTGTAACCATGTTCAACTATTTACAGATGCTGGAAGAATAAGCCTGAATTCGGTTCCAATACCAGGCAGGCTGTTTATTTTAATGGATCCGTGGTGGGCATCGATGATCCTTTTTACAAAGTTCAATCCCAATCCAAATCCTTTTACATTGTGTACATCGCCGGTGGGTACGCGATAAAATTTCTTGAACAACCGTTTCTGGTATTTCTTTTCTATGCCAATACCATTATCTTTTACTGAAATGTAGATGTTTCCGTCTTCATGACCTATTGAAATAATGATGTGTGGTTTTTCTGAGAATTTAAGGGCGTTCTCCAGCAAATTTACGATGGCCAGTTCCAGATGCGCCCGGTCGGCATACAATTCAATATTCTGTTCTTCATCGATCGGGATATTCACCTCCGCTTTTTTCTCATCGATCAGGGGTTGCATTTTGGCAACGGCCTGTTCAATCAGCTCTTTTAACGTTACCTGTTTTTTCTGAATGGGCAGGTCTTTCCGGTCGCTGCGGGCAATCTGCAACAAGCGCTCTACCTGTTCCTGCAGGTGCTGGGTTTGATTTTCAACGATGGTGGCGTATTTACGCAAACGCTCAGGCTGGGTAGCTATTTTATCCTGCAACAACACCTCCGACGATATTTTCATTACCGCCAGCGGGGTTTTAAATTCATGGGTGAAATTGTTCACGAAATCTTTCTGTACTTCGGCCAGGAACCGTTGCCGGTAAAAGAAGAACAGGATCACTGCCAGCCCGATCAATACTACAAACAGGATGGCGCTACTGATGAACCAGAAATTCATCTGGTGCAGCACATATTTGTTGCGGTGTGGAAAATACAGCATCAGGTAATTGTGCTTCCGGTGATATACGGAGAGGTTTATACCTTCCGAACCATACCGCGAAGCCGCTGCGTTGATATATTTTGTATAGTTATAATCTTTGTTACCGGCGCTGTAATAACCCAGGTAGGCATCGGTCAATACATCAAAATCGTTCAATTCGTGCTTCAGGTAAGAGGCAATGCTATCTTCGGGGTAATAATTCTCAACCCGGAATAAATAATAATCTGTATTTGGCTGTTCAATTAAGTCCTGTAAGTGATTGGAGCGGGTGTCGGCAAGATCGATATCTTCATAGAGGCCACGGATACTTTTTACAACGTTTGTATTAAAAGTTTTTTGCTCGAATGAATACACTTTATTCAGCCAGAACAACTGAACGGCTATTATCAGCATTATTAAAATGCTGGCTAAAAGCACCAGCCATCTGAGTGTTGATGAACGCATAAAATCTGATAAACTCCTGTTAGCAAATTTGCTATCCATTATGCTTACATTTTTTGTAATCTGGTTAAACGGATGTTAAGGAAAGTTACGAATTGTGGGAGATTGTTAATCACCAGTTAAGCAGCCCATAAAATTTTTCCCGGGTAGCACATTTGAATACTTTCACACAGTCAAATCATTCCCAAACAACCTTTCAATATTCACAAATGAAAAAAGTATTATTACTCGCAGGTTTAGCTTTAATGACCGGATATGTTACTATGGCTCAACAACATCACCCAAAGAAAGATTCAACAGGTACAAAACCTGCCCATGTAAAAGAACCAAAAAAGGCTGCTGACAGCACTCACCATGCTGGCGGAAAGCACCACGATAAAAAGAATTAAAATAGGTCGGTTTCTTTAGGGTTTAAACGTCGCTCCGGGTGGGCGGCGTTTTTGTTTACCCCCATCCCCCTAAAGGGGGAGTAATTATGCTGAAGCAAGTTTTTTTTAAAAGGACTTGCTTTTTTATTTTGAAAAGGCAAGGCAGAGGGCAAAGGGCAAAGGCTCTAATTCGAACAGTATGAGTAATAGCGGTATTTCCGAATTTTCAGGGGCCATTGCCGCGACGGCTTACGACTTACAGCTTGATGCTTGTCTCTGTTTTCCCTTTGCCTTTTGCCGTTTCTCTACTGCCCACTGCCTTTACTCTTATCATTCCCATTGTGTTTCGTATTTTCCCTTATAATGCTCTGCAATAGCTTGATCTGTTCCGCCTGCGATTCTATCAGCTTTTTGAATTGCTCCTGCATCAGCAGGTCAATTTTCTGGTGCAGGGTCCTGATCTCGATCTCCGCTTTCAGGTTTACCACATAATCGTTCTCATTGCGTTTACGGTCCTTTTCTTCCTGCCGGTTCTGGCTCATCATAATCACCGGGGCCTGAATGGCCGCCAGGCAGGAGAGCAGCAGGTTCAACAGAATAAAAGGATAGGGGTCGAACCGGTCCCGGTTCACTATCAGCAGGTTAAAACTTATCCAAATTACTAACAGGGCCGCAAACCAGGTAATGAATTTCCAGCTGCCGCCAAAACGGGCCACCTTGTCGGCCATCCGCTGGCCAACACTAAGCTTTTCTGTACCCTGCTGAGCGATACTCTCCAGCAGTAATTTCTCCTGTTCTATTGACTGCAAAACGATCTCATTCAATTTTTTCAGGTGGTCGTTTTCGGTATTCAGCAACTCACTGATATATTTTGCTTTTGTAGCATGCATTTTGGTAAAAGTTGATAAAGTTAACAGGGTTGATAAAGCTGATAGGGCATGGCTCCTTTTCAATTGCCAATACAGGTTGCAAGTTACAGGTTACAGGCGGTATGTAAAACGGGTACCGGTTGCCCGGTACCCGTATCTGATTCATGGGGATTTAATTTTCTTATTATGCTACCTTATAAGCGCCTTTAGCCGCCTGCACGCTTCCTGTACGCTTCAACACGCCCCAGCCCTGTAATTCGCCTTTAATCGCTTTCAGGAATGCTTTGAACAAGACTATCAGCATGAGCCAGCGGTAAATAAGCCGTTGCGGCAATAACCATAACAGGCGCGATTTCTTTTCTTTTTCAAAATGAAAGGCCAGTACCGATACGGCCACATCAACCAGCATGAACAACCCGTAATAGAGCAGAATGTGCTCTGCATTGCCGGTGAGTATGCCAATCAGCATAAAGAAATCAGCCACAGGGGCAAAGGCCGGTATAATGAACTGGAAAAGTAAAATATTGGGGAACGCCGCCCAACCCAGTGCCTTGTGTTCTTTATTGAACAACACCTGGCGATGCTTCCAGAAAGTTTGCATTACCCCAAAGCTCCAGCGAAACCGTTGTTTTATGAACATTGTCACCGATTCGGGCGCTTCGGTAAACGCCAGGGCCTCCCGTTCATTGGCAATGGTATACCCCTGCCGCAAAATGCGAACCGACAGGTCGCAATCTTCGGCCAGTGTATCGGTGGTAAAACCGCCGGCATCCTCGATGGCTTTTTTGCGGAAGGCGCCAATGGCGCCCGGCACTACGGTAATGGCATTGAGCCAGGCAAATGCTTTGCGGTCGAAGTTCTGGCTGGTAATGTACTCGATACTCTGCCAGCGGGTGAGCATGTTTACCACGTTACCCACTTTTACGTTGCCGGCTACGGCGCCTACCTTTTTATTTCCTTCATCGACCATGAAGTGCCTCATCATCTTCGGAATGGCATCAGGGTGCAGGTGCGTATCAGCGTCGATACATATTACATACTCAGCATTTGATTCCTTTATACCAAAGTTCAGGGCCGATGCTTTGCCGCCATTAGGCTTGGTAAATACTTTTACCCGGGGATGGTGTTGAAATGCATCGTGTATTTTTTCATACGTGCCATCCTTGCTGCCATCGTCAACAAAAATGATCTCGGTATTGGGCCAGTTGGTCTTTAATAAGTTGTTTACTGAGTTAACAGCATTTACGGCCTCGTTATAAGCGGGCACAATGATAGATACCAGCGGGTAATCGGTTATCGCGGGCCAAACCGTTAATCTGTCCCTGCGGCGCTGGCGGGTGGCCAAAAAGGCCAGAAATGCCAGCCGGGCCATCGACAACACAATGAACACCACAAACAAAACGAACAATATTTCACCTGCCCAGTAACCCGATTCAGCCAACAGGTAATTTAATTGTACCAGGTAGTAATCTTTGCCCTTGGGCACGGCCGGCATCAGCTCGGCTTTTTTCTTACCCAGCAAATCAGCGATAGTGGTAAATTGATAGCCCCGGCTTTTAAAATATTCAATAATGCGGGGCAGGGCTTTGATGGTTTCGCTACGGGTATCGCCGCCGGCATCGTGTAGTAAGATAACGTTACCGCTTAACCCGGCAGCCGTCAATTCCTGTTTGCGTCTGATGGTCCTTGTCACAATGCTATCTGCAGTTACGTCCGGCTCCCAGTCAAGCGGGTCAACCGATTCCCCCACATCCAGGTAATTCTTGGTGCGGGCAATGGCCACGGGCAGCAGTTCTTCCATCTTCTCCGGTTCAAAATCGGCGTTGTACGGCGCTCTGAACAGGATGGTGGAGTGGCCGGTAATGCATTCCAGCAACAACCGGGTGCTTTCTATTTCAAGCAGCGCCCGCCTGGGCGATATTTCTGCAATGTTCGGATGGGTAAAGGTGTGGTTGCCCAGTTCGTACCCTTCCTTATACATCCGTTTTACAATGGGAATATTTTTCTCGGCATTGATACCTACCAGGAAAAAGGAGGCCGGCACCTTTTCTTTTTGCAGAATGTCCAGCACCTGGGGCGTCCATGTGGGGTCGGGGCCATCATCAAAAGTGAGCACCAGTTTTTTAGGATCGGCGGTACCGTATTTTTTAACCACGAACATGCTTGGCAGGCTATCGTAGCGTTCTTCGCTGATGAGCATATCGGCGCTGTCGATTTCAGGCGTGATGCGGCCATCCACAGGCGTGCTCAGGATATCGAGGATCTCGCCTTCGCCCATATAATCCACATCGTTGCTCGATTGTACGCGAATGAATTTTTTAAAGTCGAAGTTAGCCAGCGCTGATTTTTGCATATCCTGGCTATAGAATTTCCAGATGCGGCTGTCTTCACTGCCCAGACGCCACAAGGCGGTGCCGGCGAGTCCATATTCAGTAGCAAAACGCAGACTGTTAAAGGTGCTGGCGGCATCCATAAAGTAAACCTGGTGCGGTTTATCATCATCGTCATAATAACTGTAATGCAAATTATAGGAATTGTTATCGAAATCAATAACACCTTCCGATTCGCGGGCGGTTGACAGGGCCTGCTGGTAGGTAATATTGGTAGCATTGCCATGCTGCGGCCAGTCGTACCCGTATGCCGCCAGTGACAATATTAGTTTGTCAGAAGGGATCTTACGGGCCACTTTATCAACGGCAGACTCAATCCATTGCTGGTGGGCTATGGGGCCGGGACCAGTGTTATCGGCATACTGGTCATACGCCATCAGGAAAATATAGTCGTTGTATTTGGCCAGTTCTTCATAATTATAATCGTTGTTGAAGGGGGAAATGTCCTGTGTTACCAGCAGGCCTTTTGCGTGCAGGCGGGTATACAGTTCTTTTTGAAAAGCTACCAGGGGTTCATCTGACTCTTCCTTCAATTCTTCAAAGTCAACGTTCACGCCAATAAAATGATTCTTTTCAAGGATGTTGATCACATCGTTGATCAGTTTCTCTTTTTTGGCCGGGTTGGTGAGAATGCGGTGAACCGGTTCGCCCAAAAATTCTGTTTTATAGTTGTTGGAAAGAATAGGCATAATGGGCACGCCGCTTTTTTTCATAATGGCCAGCGCCCGGTCATCCACCTGGGTAGTAATGGTGTCGGTTTTGGGATCAATGAACATCCATTCAGGGATCACGAGGTTGAGGTTCGAAATATTCCGTTGCAGCGAATAGAACGATTGCGGGTCCCAGGCTACATAAAAGGCGGAGCGAATGCCACAGGGAAACCGGTTGAACGAGGCATAGGCCGGCGGCAACTGGTATGTAGGCGCGGTAGGTGCCAGCAGGGCTGCTTTCTTTTCCGCTGCTCTTTTTTCTTTACGCCTGATGTATTTCTCAAAACCAGGCGCCCATTTTTTTGAAATGGGTACATCATTTTTATCGGGAAATCCATTGGTTAATTGCGCGGTGCGATTGTTCAGGTTCGGAATTGCGGGTGTATAAACCTGTTTCAGCGCTACGATCAGTACGGTGATCGCGAAGATCAATCCCAGCAGTAAAAAGAGAAGGGTCCATTTGAACTGGTTCCATCGGGTGGATGAATTGGTCTGGAAAATTTGCATACTTGTCGGTTTAGTCGGGTGATCGGTCTGTTTAATGGACCTATGAATGCAAAGTTGGTATGAGGATAAATGGTGGGAGGTTAATTGGTGGTTAAGTAGCGCTGCGTTGGTTAATGGGTAGTTAAGTTGACGGGTTGACGGGTTGGTGAGTTGATAAGTTGACAAGTTAACGAGTTGACAAGTTGACAAGTTAACAAGTTAACAAGTTGACCAGTTGACCAGTTGACCAGGAAGAAGGAGGTTAGGTGGAATAATGTAGGAGGAGGGTTGATGGCATGAAGTAAGATGTTAGAAGTGGGAGGAAGGAAGGTTGAAAAATTAACAGGTTGAGTAATGGCGTGATGCTGTATTTCTCCCCCTCCACCGGAGGGGGCCGGGGGGAGGCCAAAGAAAAAGCCTCCCGTTAAACGAGAGGCTTTTTTATAAAGTAGCTAATTCTTATTAAGCTTTGGTTGCCGTCGCTTTTTGGGGAGTTGTTCCTGTTTTAGGAGCAGGAGCGGCTTCACCCAGCGGTTTGTCTTTGGCAAAGTCGATCAGGATCGGCGCTGCTACAAAGATGGAAGAATAAGTACCGGTAATAACACCGATCAACATGGCGAAGGCGAAACCTTTGGTTACCTCGCCACCTACCAGGAACAGGATAAGGATGGTCAGGAACACCGTGAGCGACGTCATAATAGTACGGCTCAGGGTATCATTGATCGCTTTGTTAATGATGGTTGTTTTATCGGCGCCGTGCATGGTATGACTGTATTCGCGGATACGGTCGTACACGATCACGGTATCGTTCATGGAGAAGCCAATTACGGTCAATATCGCAGCAATGAAGTGCTGGTCAATTTCAAGCGGGAAGGGCACCACATCTTTCAGGAACGAGAACACTGCCAGGGTTACCAATACGTCGTGTAACAGGGCCACGATGGTTCCCATAGAATATCTCCAGTCGCGGAAACGGATGAAGATATAGATGGCGATGATCAGCATTGACCAGAAAGTAGCCCACTGAGCGCCTTTTTTAAGGTCATCAGAAATGGTGGGGTTCACCTTGTTACTACCTTCCAGCAAACGGGTATTGAAATCCTGCTGCGTAGTACCTTCTGCTAAGTAAGGTTTCAACCCGGTATATAATGTGCTTTGAACAGCTGAATCTACTGTAATACCGGTTTCGCTAACGCGGTAATCGGTAGTGATGTTCAGCCTGTCGGGACCGCCATATGTTTTAATGGTAGGTGTGGTGCCGAAGGTTTTTTCGAGTGAATTCCGGATCTCTTCAGCATTCACAGATTTACCAAAGTTCACTACATAGCTTCTACCACCGCTAAATTCAACGCCGTATCTGAAACCGTGGAAGAAAGAAGCTACACCCAGTAATAATACCACTGCAGAAATGCCGTAGGCAACCTTGCGGTACTGAATGAACTTGAAAGCCGCGTGTTTGAAGATACGTTTTGATAAACCGGTGAAGTATACGAAGTGTCTGTTCTTGTTGGTATAGAAATCAGTGATGAGGCGTGATACCAGGATACCGCAGAACAACGATAACAGGATACCGAGGATCTGGGTGGTAGCAAAACCTAATACCGGGCCTAAACCATAAATGAACAGAATGATAGCGGTCAACAAGGTAGTGATGTGCGCATCCAGTACCGGTGGTAATGAACGCAGGTAACCGGCTTTAACGGCCTGTGCGTATGTATTACCTTTTGACAGCTCTTCTTTAATACGTTCAAAGATGATTACGTTGGTGTCTACTGCCATACCAATGGTTAACACCAGACCGGCAATACCGGGCGCTGTTAAAGTGGCATTCATGGCGCTCAATACGCCGACGGTAAACAACAGGTTCAGTATCAGGGCGATGTTGGCTACAATCCCGGCAGTATTATAATATACCAGCATCAGGGCGAAGATCACGATAAAAGCAATAGCGAAGGCCATTATACCGCCATGTACAGCTTGTGTACCAAGGGTAGGACCAACCACTTGTTCCTGAACGATGATAGCGGGAACTTCCAGTTTACCGGCTTTCAGAATGTTGGCCAGGTCATTGGCTTCTTCAACAACCAGTTGCTGGTTCTTGCCGCCTGAACCCATGGTAATACGGGAGTTACCGCCTTCGATCTTCTGAATTACG
>JAJKIL010000043.1 GCA_021154515.1 Niastella sp.
TGGGTGTTACCAGGCAGGTTCACTTTATAAAACGAGCTCATGGCAAATGAATGATCGGGGGTATGAAAGTAAACCCAGATAATAGCCACCAGCATCAGCAAAGAGCCTACAAAAGTGTAAATAAAGAATTTGAAGGTAACCGCCACTCTTCTTTCGCCACCCCAGATCGAACACAGGAAGTAAGCAGGAATAAGGGCCAGTTCCCAGAAGAAGTAGAACAGTAAAGCATCAGAAGCCACAAACACGCCCATTAAACCGGTTTGCATCAACAGCATCAGGGCGTAAAACTGATGGGCGTTTTTATAAGTAGAGTTCCAGGTTGCGATAAAGATACCGGGGTAAGCAATACCTGTTAACAAACACAACATTTGGCTCATGCCATCCATGGTAAGTGAGAAACGGCTGCCCAGATCGGGTAACCAGGCCACATCGGTATGCAGGTATTCAGGCTTGTGTAACACAGCAATGCCCAGTATGGAAACAACCATCGTAATAATGGATGTAATCAATGACCATACTTTCGCGTTCTTTTCCTGTTTTATCAGGAACCCAAGCAAACCACTCACCAACGGAATAACTATCAGCAATACAGGTACCATTATAATTTCTTGATTTCTGATTTATGGATTTTATCTCTACTTGCTAACTTCTTATTTCTGAATAAAGAATTTCACTATAAACAGGGCCAGCATACTCAGCACCATCAACAACACATAGTTGCCCACCAAACCGCTTTGCAACAGGCGAACCTGGCGGCTGGTATAATTCACCAAACGGCCAACGCCATTCACAATGCCATCCACCACTTTCTTTTCAAAGAAGCTGTTCATGAATTTAGCCAGCCATTGCAATGGTTTTACAATAGCGAAATTGTATAACTCATCGATGTACCATTTGTCGGCCAGTACTTTTCCAAAACCTGCAGGCTCCTTCAGCTCAGGCTTTTTGCTGTATTTAACCCATGCAAAGATGATCATGACCAAAGCCAGGGCAACGGAAATAACCATCAGGTTGATCTCTGTATGATGCTCAGGCAGCGCTGCCATTTTGATCTCATTCGATTGTGCGAAGATCGGGTCAAGGAACTGCTCCAGTTTGTGCGCATCTGGCATTATTGATTCAGGAATACCAATTAAACCACCCACGGCAGCCAGTATTGCCAGCACCACCAAAGGAATGGTCATGGCAGCAGGGCTTTCATGCAGGTGATGCTTTTGCTCTTCGGTTCCACGGAAAGTACCCCGGAACGTTGTGGCGTACAGGCGGAACATATAGAAGGCAGTCATGGCAGCACCGGCAACACCCAGGTAATAATACATGGGGTCTTTGGCGTAAGCGAATGCTAATATTTCGTCTTTTGAGAAGAAACCACTGAAGGGCGGAATACCGGCAATAGCAATACAGCCGATCAGGAAAGTGATGTGGGTTATAGGAAGTTTCTTCGCCAATCCACCCATTTTACGGATGTCCTGTTCATGGTGCATGGCGTGAATTACGGAACCTGCACCCAGGAACAACAGGGCTTTAAAGAAGGCGTGCGTCATTACATGGAACACAGCGCCGGTGTAGGCGCCCACACCCAAACCCAGGAACATATAACCTAACTGGCTCACCGTACTGTAAGCCAGTACCTTTTTAATATCGTTTTGTTTGATGGCGATGGTGGCCGCAAATAACGCAGTAGCCAAACCAATGGCAGCTACCACACTTTGGGTCTCAGGCGCCATGGTGTATAAAATGTTGCTACGGGCGATCATATAAATACCGGCTGTTACCATCGTAGCCGCGTGGATCAACGCTGATACCGGGGTTGGACCCGCCATCGCATCGGGCAGCCAGGTATATAATGGTATCTGGGCACTTTTACCGGTAGCCCCTACAAACAACAGCATGGTAATACCGATATAGTCAACTCTTGTTAAATTTTTATACAGATCAAACACTCCGGCGCCGTCTGTTGTAGTATATGTTACGGTGCCCAGTTTGGCGATGATCCAGAAGATGGCGATCAAAAAACCAAGGTCACCGATACGGTTCATGATAAAAGCCTTTTTGGCCGCGTTGTTGTACTCCGTGTTCTTGAACCAGTAACCGATGAGTAAGTAAGAGCACAAACCAACGCCTTCCCAGCCAATGAACATGATCACATAGTTGGCGCCCAGTACAAGCAGCAACATGGAGAACACGAACAGGTTCAGGTAACAGAAATAGCGGCCATAATGCTCATTCCTTTCCTCATTCATATAGGCGGCTGAATACACATGTATCAGAAAACCTACACCGGTAATGATCAGCAGAAAGAGCGACGAAAGCTGGTCTATCTGAAATGCGAAGGGAATTGATAAATTACCGTAGCTGATAAAATCAAACAGGTTGGCTACATAGGTGTTCCCGTTTTTTACCTCGGTAAAAAGCAGCACACTCACAATAAACGAGGCCAATACCATACCGCTGCCAATAATACTGATCAGCGGTTTGGAAAGTTGTTTTCTGAGCAAACCATTGATCAGAAAACCAACCAGTGGAAAAAAGGGAACCAACCAAACTAAGTGTAACACGTTGTTCATACAGTTTAAGCTGAACGCTACACGCGGCGTTGCGCGTTAGGCGTTTTAGTGTTTTAACCTGTTTAAAAAATTAACATCTACCGAATGCGTATTGCGATACATCATCACAATAATGGCCAGGCCCACGCTTACTTCAGCTGCCGCCACTACCATGATAAAGAATACGAATATCTGACCGTCGATACCGGCCGTAGCGTTTTTGGCCACGCCTGCGGCATAATGCATTTTTGAAAACGCCACCAGCAACAGGTTCACAGCATTCAACATCAGCTCAATGCACATGAAAATGATGATGGCATTCCGGCGGGCAAGCACCCCTACAATGCCGATACAGAAAAGGGCAATAGCCAGGTAGATATATCTTTCAATTAACATAAATCTCTTTTATTAAATTACTTCTTACCAATAACCACAGCTCCTACCATCGCACTTAAAAACAGGACGCTGCTGATCTCAAAAGGTACAACATAATCAGTGAACAGGGCCTGACCCAGATTTTTGATCAAACCTATATCACCCGTTCCCAGTATAGCTATCTGACCTTTTACCTCAGCTTGTTTTAAAGCAGCTACCATTACCAGCAGCAAGCATCCGCCTGCTACCACTCCGGCCAGCTTTAGCCATTTGTTCTTTTGTGGCTCGGCTTCGGCATTCAGGTTCATTAACATGATCACGAACAGGAACAGTACCATGATGGCGCCTGCATATACGATCAGGTTTACAATACCCAGGAACTGGGCATTCATTAAAATATAATGGCCTGAAATTGCAAAGAAGGTAACGATAAGCCACAACACACTGTGTACCGGGTTACGACTGATCACGACCATGATGGCGCTACCGAGCGCCATCGCACTTAAAGCATAAAATAATATTTGTGATATATCCATTGCAGCTAGGTTCTGTTATTTGCTGTTCTTAGTTTGCTTTCCGGTTACCTATCGCTTTCTGGTATTCGCCGGGGTTTTCTTTTGGACTGGGGATCAAAAGATCCTGTTTTCCATATATAAACCCTTTACGCTGATAGTTCGAGGGCGCAAAGGTTTCACTTAAATATATAGCATCTTTCGGACAGGCTTCTTCACACAAACCGCAGAAAATACACCGCAGCATATTGATCTCGTATTTGGCGGCATACTTCTCTTCGCGATACAGGTTCTCTTCTCCTGGTAAACGTTCTGCTGCTTCCATGGTAATGGCTTCAGCCGGGCAGGCCAATGCACACAAACCACAGGCGGTGCAACGCTCGCGACCTTCTTCATCGCGGTTCAGGATCTGCAATCCACGAAATACCGGGCTAAACGGACGTTTCTCCTCGGGATAGCTGATGGTTGCTTTCTTTTTAAAGAAGTGGCCTAAAGTGATCATCATACCCTTGGCTATGTTCACTACGTAGAGCTTCTCCAAGAATGACATGGGCTTGCGATCAACTGCCTTGGCTCTGTTTGTTAATGCTTGCATTATTACTAGTTAAATCAAAATCACAAATTTCAAATCTCATATCCTTGACATTCATCTCCCCCTCCACCGGAGGGGGACGGGGGGAGGCCTTAGAGTTTAATACACAAAGTCAACATCACAAATCATTTAGCGCAAAAGTATTTTTCTCCTTCCAATACGCCAATTAAATCCGGCCCATTAAAACTTATAGCCGTTGCTTTTCCACAATATGAAAGCTGCAGTAGCGATCATATTGATAAGGCTTAAAGGGATCAACCCTCTCCAGCCCAGATTCATCAACTGGTCATAACGGAAGCGCGGGATGGTCCAGCGCACCCACATGAACAGGAATATAAAGAAGCCCACTTTCATCAACAAAACCAGTCCCTGTAAAGCTACCAGCCAGTTGCCCCAGTCTGTGTGGGCGGCATCGTTGAAAAATGGAATATCATAGCCGCCAAAGAACAAGGTTGCCATTACCACGCTGCTGATGAACATATTGATGTATTCAGCAAACAGGTAAAAACCCAGTTTCATCGATGAATATTCCTGGTGGTAGCCAAAGTTCAATTCGTTTTCAGCTTCAGGTAAATCGAATGGTGTACGGTTACATTCTGCAAACGCACATACCAGGAATATAAAGAAGCCCAGCGGTTGGTAAAGAACATTCCACGTACTATCCATCTGTTGGGCAACGATCTCACTCATTTTTAAAGAACCGGTCAGCATCAGCAATGCGATCAGCGACAGACCCATAGGCAGTTCATAGCTGATTACCTGAGAGGCGCCGCGCAGGGCAGCCATCAGCGAGAACTTGTTGTTGGAAGCCCAGCCTCCGATCATGATGCCATATACACCCATGCTCACTACACCAAACACGTATAAAATGCCAATATTGATATCTGCGATCTGCAGGGTTACCGGGCGGCCAAATACATTCAGTGTGCCACCCCAGGGAATTACAGCCGATGTCATCATAGCGGCCATCATTGCCAGACAGGGACCCAAAATGAACAGAAAGCGGTTTGACGTGTTAGGAATGATCTCCTCTTTCATGAACAGCTTTAACCCATCGGCCAGCGGTTGTAAAATACCAAACGGACCGGCACGGTTAGGACCTCTGCGGTCCTGGATAAAAGCAGCCACTTTACGTTCGGCATATGTTTCATACATGGCTATTACCAATGAAATGGAAACAATGCCTACGATGAGTACCAGTTTCTCAATCACTAAAAACAAGTCAATAGCTAATAAAGCAGAATGCATTTTATTTATTTATGTAGTCAACTTTTGTTCTAATCCTTCTTCTTAAAGTCATTCGAGTGCGCAGGGCCCTGTATTTTCGACAGATCGATATTCGGTTTATTCACTTCACTCACCTCATGAATATCCATCAACAGGCGCGGATTGCGGCCACCCATTACTTCGGGTAAGGCTTCGTGTGGTTTAACAGTATCAACGTAGTGGTTGGCACTGATCACCGAATGATGACTTATTTTGGCAGGTCCATCGATCACCCAATCACTTGTTTTCTTTTTCTCGAAACGGCACTCGTTACAGATCCAGTCGTGCAGTTCGCCCCACTGGTCTTTACGGCCGGTAACGCGGAAAACTTCATCGCCGCGGTACCACAGGGTTACTTTACCAGAACACTTGGGACAATCCCGGTGTGCATCTTCCGGTTTCAGGAACCATACGCGGTTCTTGAAGCGGAAGGTTTTATCGGTTAAAGCGCCTACCGGACAAACGTCAATTACGTTGCCGATAAAGTCGTTATCGAGCGCTTTCTCAATGTAGGTAGCAATTTCAGAATGATCGCCACGGTCTAAAACACCATGTACGCGTTTATTGGTAAGCTGGTCGGCGGTGAATACACAACGGTAGCACAGGATGCAACGCGTCATGTGCAGTTGTATATAGGGGCCCAGGTTATGTTTTTCGAACGTACGGCGTGGAAATTCGTAACGGGTTCCTTCTGCACCATGTTCATAGCTCAGATCCTGCAGGTGACACTCACCGGCCTGATCGCAGATCGGGCAATCGAGCGGGTGGTTGATCAACAATAACTCCACTACCCCTTTTCTCGCATCCTGTACGCGTTCGCTGGTAATGTTCTTTACCACCATGCCATCCATTACATTGGTACGGCAGCTGGCTACCAGCTTTGGCATCGGGCGCGGATCGGCCGTTGAACCTGCTGATACTTCTACCAGACAGGTACGGCATTTACCGCCACTACCTTTGAGTTTGGTATAGTAACACATAGCAGGCGGCGCTATTTCCCCTCCAATCGAACGGGCTGCATTCAGGATACTGGTTCCCGGTTCCACCTCAATGGTGATGTTATCGATGGTTACCTTAAATAACTTTTTTTCTTCAGCCATATATCAACCCCCAATGAGGATTTTATTTTTTTAATTTATTTCCCCGGTCTTATGCCTTTGGAGCACTTACCACTGGCAACGGATCGGCATAATGCGCCAACCCATAATTCCTGTTCTGTGCCGCGTTCGGGTATTGCACATGCCATTCAAACTCGTCTCTGAAGTGACGAATGGCAGCAGCTACCGGCCAGGCAGCGGCATCACCTAACGGACAAATAGTATTACCTTCTATTTTGCGTTGAATATCCCACA
>JAJKIL010000044.1 GCA_021154515.1 Niastella sp.
CAATGAAAGAACGCTGGTGCCAGTATTATTGCTGTAATTATGATTATTATGGCAATAACCGCTACGACTTTGGGTCGGGCGATGATTATTACGCTGCGCTGAAAAATGTGACAAAAATGGAGGAGGAAGCCATCAAAGGAGGCGCCGCCGCATTAAATCCCTATACTACACTGGCCAAATTCTTCAAAGCCTATTTCTTTACCAAAATGAGCCTCGCCATGGGCGATCTGCCTATGACAAGCGCCTTACAGGGAAGAGGTAATTTGACGCCGGAATATGATAGTCAGAAAAAGATCTTTCAGCAATCACTGCTGTGGCTGGATAGCGCCAATAATGAGCTGGCCCAGTTAATAACAGCCAAAGACAACACGCTTGAAAGAGATTTTTATTATAGTAACGATCTGGCAAAATGGCAAAAGCTGGTAAATACTTATCGTATTCGTTTGCTGCTTCATTTAAGTAAAAGGACCGATGATGCAGACCTGAATGTTAAACAACAGTTTGCAGCCATCCTTGCCAATAAGGTGAAGTATCCTGTTATGGAAGATGCTACAGATAACCTGCAGTTTGTATACGTACATCCTTCCAATGACTATCCCATGAACCCCGGTACTTTTGGCTTCGATGGATCACGCTATAATACATCAGGTACCTATATAGGAATGTTAACGCAGTTGCAGGACCCACGGGTATTTGTAACAGCTGAACCTGCTGCCGCCCTGGTAACAGCGGGCAAAAGCACAACAAGTTACGATGCCTACCTGGGCGCCAGTCCGGGTGAAGACCTGGGTGCTATGTATATAAAAGCCAATGGTGGGCAATACTCCCTCATCAATCGCAGGCATTATTATCAAACCTATTTAGGCGAGCCTTCGATCCAGATCGGGTTTGCTGAAATGTGTTTCAATATTGCAGAGGGTATTGCCAGAGGCTGGGCCACTTCCGGTGCTATGGGAACAGCAGAAGATTATTATAAAGCCGGGATAAAAACATCCATGGCTTATTACAATATCCCCGAATCTGGTAAGTTCAACGCCTACTTCATAAAAGACGGCAGCCCAGGTGGCTCAGATGCAAAATATGATGTGGCATCTATCAACTTTGACTTCAATGCCTACTACGCGCAAACAGCCGTCATCTATGCCGGCAATAATGCAGCCGGAATAACACAAATACTCAATCAGAAGTACCTGGCGCTGTTCCGTCATTCAGGTCTGGAATCGTACTACACGTATCGCCGTACCGGTGTGCCCAACTTTACCATGGGACCTGGTACCGGCAACAGCGGCCGTATAGCCATGCGCTTTCAGTACCCAACAAACGAAAAAGCAGGTAATACAACCAATTATGCAAAAGCATTGCAAAATCAGTTCAGCGGTAATGACGATATCAATGGCGTGATGTGGCTCATAAAATAAAACCACAAAGGCACGGGGAACCAGGGCTCAAGGTTCAGGTCTTGAGTCCCTGGTTCTTGTGTTTAAAAGAAAATAATATGGATAGCACACAGGAGGCGGTAGGGGAGGCAAGTATTAATCAACTGATACTTGATTACTTACAAACCTTTGCCCGGTTCAAAAGCAATACCATTACCGCCACCTGGAATGGGGTGTATGCAAAACTCACCAACGGAGAAAGCCATCTGTTTGAATCGCCCGAGCCGGGGGTTTATATCTTTAACGGGCTGGGAGGGGCCGGTATGACCCTCTCGTTCGGGCTCGCAGAAGAAATAATAGCTGGTTTGTAAGTTATTGTGTTACAGCTGTCTTTTCTTTCTTTGCTGCCTTTTTAGGGCTGGTTGATTTGTCTTTTTTAGGCGTTTCTTTTTTAAGCACTTTCACGATATCGCCTGCCAGCAGCTTACTAACCTTTTCTAACCGGTTTTCAAGTTTTTTATCTTTTAAATGATAATCAGTGAGGCTACCGGTCAATTTTTCAAGGACAACTTTTGATAGTTTTTTCTTAGATACTTTCCCTGATGTGGGTTGCTTTTTTATAGTACTCATGCAAGAATAGATTTAAAGACTTAACCTAAAGGTAACAAATGCGTAACATTCTCAATGTTAAGTTTTTGACCAAAAACCCCAATAACCGCTGACAGATAATTATATAGATAAATTTGATAACAGTGATTTAATACTGTGGTATCATTGTATAAGTTACCTTGCGGCGATTTCGACCATCTAAATTAACTGCATGAAGTGGACCCTGATTAGTAACATAACAGCCGACATTAAGGAATATCATTTGGTAAGTGATGAATCGGTACTGGCTGTCATGAAATACAGTCCGGAACAACAGTCGGTACGTATTTCGTATAAAGAAGAACGTTTGGTGTTCTTTATGGAAACAAATGGCTATGCCAACCGCATTGTTTTTAAAAATGTGTACGGTGTTGATCAGGGAAAATTCGCCCACCATAACCACAACAATACCGGCCGGCTCGAGATCAATAAACAGATCTTCGATTATAACATTGTAGACAATAACCAGCCAAGGCTGATCATTCATCAGCATAATAAACAGGAACCACTGGCTGTATGTCAAATACCGGCCAGCCCCACCCGACAGGATTCTTTTTTTGAACAGGCAGGAATGGTGTTAGGCATGTGCTGGTTCGCTAATATCCCTGCTGCCCAAAAAATGCAGGGGCTCTCACAATAGAATTAAACAAAAAAGGTGATGCCATTTTCCGCCAAAGGGGGAGAATGGTATCACCAGCAGTGAAATGCGATAAAACTGAATTACCCGTTAGTTGAGGGAAGTTTCACTTAAATTTTGCTTTACTTCCTCTTCAGACAGGTGTACAAAATCAGCAAACTCTCTTATTGAAACATAATCTTTTTTCTTCCGCCCTAAAGATTCGCGAATACTTTGGAGTAAACGTTGGGCTGTTCGTATATTAATGCCAAGTATCTTGGTGATATCGTTGGTGTGTATCACCAGCCGTTGGGTCAAGCTCCTGGAAGTGGCGAGCGATTTTTTGGCGGTTTTTTTCTTTTTACCGGCAGCTTTCTTTTTAGGGGCCGCTGCCTTTTTCTTTACCAGAACGGTCCTTTTTGCAGCAATGCGTTTCTTTTTAGCCATGCTGTTCAATACATTTAATGGTTAAGCCAATAGTGGCAGTTGGCTTACTAATCGGAGCATAGTGTACAAAACTTCCAAAGTACTTTTCCTGGAAGTACTACTGATCTGACTGTGTAAATTAAAGGACTTTTTGAAATCAGGCAAATAAAAATGCAACCAGTAACTTTAAACGGGTTGTTAGCGCTTGTGCTGTGTAGTCAAGCAGTTTGCAGTACACATATTCAGTATATTGCCATAAAATAGGCCACATGAGATACTCCATCAACGACGGATTTCCTTATTACATTGAATTGTTAGGCGATCGTGATTATGTTCAATTATTCAATTCAAAAGAAAACCTGAACCTGCTTACATCCCTTACCGATGAGCAGGCTGCTTACCGGTATGCCCCCGGTAAATGGAGCATTAAACAGATCATAGGACATATTACCGATCACGAGCGCATTATGACCTACCGGGCGCTGCGGTTTAGCAGAAAGGATAAAACACCCTTACCCGGCTACGACCAGGATACATTTGTTGATAACAGCCGTTTTGATGAGCTCACCATAAGCCAGCTTACAACTGATCTTGAAAATGTAAGAAATGCATCTATCAGTTTCATGAATTCATTATCCAAAGCACAGTTGGCGCTTACCGGCACCGCCTGGAAATATGAGCTTCCTGTTGAATCATTTCTGAAGGCAACTATAGGTCATGAATTGCACCACATGGAAGTTTTAAAGCGATTGTACGCGCCTGCGTTCTCTTAAATAACATGAAGTATTACCAACGTACTGCTTCAAACTTCCAGCCGGGCACTACTTTTTGCATTTCTGTTTCATCATCGCGTTTGGTTAATCCACAATCCAGGTACTGTTGATGCAACCTGGCCAGGGCCTGTTTATCGAGTTCCACGCCTAAGCCAGGTGCAGAAGGAACGGTAACGGCGCCGTCTTCAAAGTGGAAACGGCCGGCGGTGATCACTTCATCCGATTGCCAGGGATAATGCGTGTCGAGGTCGTAGGGCAAATAGGGCAGGGCCGCGCCCAGATGCACCATAGCCGCCAGCGATATGCCCAGGTGGCTGTTTGAATGCATGGAAAGATGCCGCCCGAACGTGGCGCATATTTTTGATAATTCCATAGAGGCCCGCAATCCACCCCAGAAGTGATGATCGCTGAGAATAATATCTTCTGCACCTACAGCCACACTGCCCGGTATATCGTCGAAGGAAGTGGTGCACATATTTGTCGCCAATGGCGTTTTAAGCGCCTGCCGCACGATCGACATGTTTTTCTGGCCTCGTGTAGGATCTTCGAGGTATTCGATGATGCCTTCCATTTTACGGCCGTATTGGATGGATGTTTCAACCGTCCATAAAGCGTTGGGATCAATACGTAAGGGAATATGCTCGCCAAAGGCATCACGCAGCGCAAAAATGGCTGCTGTTTCCTGGGCTGGTTCAAAAACACCGCCTTTTAATTTTATAGAACGGAACCCGAATTCGGCACACATGGCTTTTGCCTGTTGTACAATACCTTCCGGATCCAGCGCTTTTGCCTGACGGGGCGCACTCCATCCAGTGGCATGTTCATTGATCCTGAATCCAAGCTCGCCGCCGGCGCCTTCATATTTGTAAAAGAGATAGGCTGCAAAGGGAACACGTTCGCGCATCTTTCCACCCAACAGGTCAACTACCGGCAGACCCGTGATCTTTCCAATGATATCCAGACAGGCTACTTCAATTGCACTGAAAATATGCACCAGTTTTCGCTGGTCCCAGGGCGTATCGCCGCGTTGCGATGCCGTTTCTTTACCAAAATAATTCTCCAGCTCGTGGCCAATACTGCTTAACTGTATGGGCGATCTGCCTATGATTAAATGACGGGCCTCTTCAAGCGATTCGTTGATGCTAATATTACCCGGTATTTCACTGACGCCGGAAATATTATCATCAGTGATCAGTTCAACAATGGTACGTAATGCATACGGCGCATGTAAACCTGCTGCGTTCAATAGGGGCGGATCGGTAATGGCTATGGGAGTTACGATCATTTCCCTGATACGAGGTGCGTTTTTAATTTTCATATTAAGGTATAATCTGAGATTTGGATATAATGATTCTCACTGGAATCAAGTAACTGTTACCGGTTTCCGGTTTTCCGGGCCCGGTAACTGGCAACTGGTGACTATTCTATTCCCGACAACTGTTGTATCAGCCAGGCAATGGCGCTGTGGTCCCATTCGCCTTTGCCTTGTGCTATCAGCGCATCCATATGGGCGCTCACCTGTGCCGTGCCGTATAACGGGACTGAAAATTCTTTTCCGGCCTGCAGTGCGATATTCATATCTTTTCGATGCAGTTTTATTTTGAAGCCTGGCGCAAAGTTTTCTTCTATGATCCTTTTGCCATGCAGATCGAGTATTCGGCTCTGTGCAAAACCGCCCAGCAACACTTCACGCATTTTCTCCAGATCAACACCCGCTTTTTTCGCCAGGGCAAAGGCTTCACCTACTGCTTGTATCGTCATACCCACGATCATCTGGTTGCAGGCTTTTGTCATTTGTCCGGCCCCTGCTTCCCCGATATGGACAATATTTTTTCCCATTGCCCTGAACAGGGGTAAGGCCCGCTCAAAAGCTGTCGCATTGCCACCCACCATTATGGATAAAGAAGCTGCAGTGGCGCCAACCTGTCCGCCCGATACGGGCGCATCCAGCGCTTCAACATTTTTTGCTTTTAATAACTGGTAAATCTCTTTGGCGGTTGAAGGCGCAATAGTGCTCATATCGATCAATAAACTACCAGAACGCACACCTTCTATTATTCCTTCCTGCCCTGTAACAATTTCCAGCACTTCGGGCGAATCGGGCAGCATGGTGATAATGATATCACATGCCTGCGCTATGGCTTTACCGGTAGCCATGGCTTTGGCGCCGGCTTCAACCAGTTCGGCAGCGGCTTTATTTTTTTGCAACACACATACAGGATACCCTGCATGTACCAAATGCAATGCCATGGGCTTTCCCATAATGCCTAACCCAATAAATCCTACTGTTTCCATTATTAATATTTTATCAGTTTATATTCTATACTAACGGCAATAATTTCGCTGCGATCATTATTATAATTAGTCCAGTAAGTCCCATCACCAGCAACATAGGCGCAAAAGCTCTTAAGGTTTCCTTTTCGGTAAGATTGCTCATTTTACAAATGAGCCAGAACCCCGCATCATTCATCCATGGTATCAGTTTCGATCCGCAACCAATGGCCAGCCCTAAATACAATGGATGATAGGGCAAACTGGTATTATGCGTCAATCCCGACAAAATACCTGATGCGGTGATCAATGCCACGGTGGCCGACCCCTGTGCGGTGCGCACAATAGCAGTGATGAAAAAAGCCATCGGTATCAATGCCATCTGGTAATCTTTCGTCCACAGGGCAATGCGCTCACTGATGCCTGTTTGCTGCAGCATGCCGCCAAAAGCGCCGCCGGCTGCAATGATCAGAATGATACCACCTGCGCTTATTACAGCTCCCTGTACAAATGAGCTTAAACCAGCTGTGCTTTCTTTTTTGTGTACCCGCAGTATTAATAATGCAATGAGCGCACCGATAACCAGGGCGATGTTTCTGTCGCCCATGAATTTTATTATGGCAGCCATTTTTCCCATTCCCTCGGCATGGATGGAGTGCAGCGCTGTATCGGCGCAAATAAACACCAATGGTATCAACAGCGGCAGCACGGATAGCCACAGCGGTGGAAGCTGTTTGGTTTCCTGTAACGAAACCGACCTGATATCTTCAAGCTTTGCATCGAGTGAATCTCTTAATTCAACAGGCCATTTTTTGTTTACCCACACGGCGTAGTAATATCCGGCTGTAATGGTGAACAATCCCAGGATGATGCCGGCGATCATCATGGTGCCCATGGCAATATGCATTTCACCGGCGAGGAACAGGGGGCCCGGCGCTGGTGGCACCAATGAGTTGGCCATAGCTGCTCCGCCGGCAATGGCCAGAATGAACAGCAGGTAATTTTTTCCCAGGCGCAGGCTGATCGTTTTCGCCAGGGGCGTCATGAGTAGGATCACCGCATCAAAGAAAACGGGAATACCTACAAAAAAACTGCTTATGATAAATGCTACGGGTGCTTTTTGTAAACCGGTGAGGCGTAAGACCGATCGCACAATGCGTTCTGCAGCGCCGCTTTCGAGCAGGCATTTCCCTATAATGGCCGCCATCCCTATGATGATGCCAATTTTTGAACACGTATTGCCAAATTCCAGCGCTACTCTTTCGCCTATAGAGCGGTTCGCCTGTTGAAGGGCTGCTGCCTGCGTGGCGCCTTTGCTAAGCGCATATTGTTCAACAGCCGATACCGGCGTCATGATAGCCACCACCAGCGCTCCCAGTAAAAGCGCCAGAAAGGGATTCAGTTTTAACCAGATAATGCCACCAGCTACAATGATAATACCGGTAAATAAAATGACGGCGGGTTCAGCGAGGAATAAAGATAAAGTCATGACCGGCCGGTTTTTCCTGAGCTCCGTAAAGTTTGTAAGGTATGGGCCATGTTGCGCGCGGCATCCGCAACAAATGTAGCGTCGGCGCCGCAGGCGATCATGCGTATGCCCATGCTGCTATAGCGGGCATATTCATCAGGATTAAAGAACAATATGCCTGTGGCCTTTCCTGCTTTATTAGCAGCATCTACCGTTACCTTTACTGCATCTATGAACAACGGATGATCGAACTGGCCAAAAATGCCGAGGGCCATGGTTAAATCGGCCGGACCAATAAACAACACATCAACGCCATCGAGGGCGGCAATTTCATCGAGGTGAGCAAGCACTTCGATGGTCTCTATCTGAACAATGCCAACAATATTTTCTTTTGCCTGCTGATA
>JAJKIL010000045.1 GCA_021154515.1 Niastella sp.
AATTCATGCGACCTGACCAGTTGCTTTTTATGTAAGCATTGTTTATCAGATTGGAAAGAGCTTATCGCGATCAAAAAGAAGACGTTACAGTTGAAAAAAGGCACCATTATCTTCAAAGAAGGCAACCCGGTTGAGGGCATTTATTTTATAACCGCAGGCTCGGTAAAAGTGCATAAACAATGGGGTGACCAACGGGAACTGATTGTTCGCTTTGCCAAAGCGGGTGATGTTTTGGGACATCGCGGTTTTGGCGCCACCCAGGTATTTCCTGTTTCCGCTACCTGCCTGGAAGACTCAAAAGTTTGTTATATTCCCTACAACTTTCTGCAAGCCACTCTACAAACCAATCCTGTATTTACATATCGCTTATTGCAGGTGTATGCTATTGAATTGCAAAATGCGGAGAAACGCATGCGCGACCTTGCCTTAATGGAAGTAAAAAGTAGAATCGCCCAGGCATTGCTGGAAATAGCCAGTCTGTTTGGAACCGACACGGAACAATACATCAGCATACCTATCAGCCGGCAGGATATTGCCTCCTATGCAGGCACCACTTATGAGACGGTTTTTAAATTATTTACCAATCTCGTGGCCGAAGACATCATTACTTCAACTGGTAAGCGAATAAAAATAAATAATACGATTGCCTTGCAAAAACTGGTAAACGAACCTAACATCGAATAAATGGATCATACAGCTAAACATTCACACAATCGTATCCCCATCTCTGTATCGCTCGACGAAACAATGAGCCTTAATGACATGAACCAGGCGCAGGCAGGTAATAAAAAAAGACTTGCCATGCTATCAGGGTTCGCTGTAGCAGTGGCCATTTGCATCAGCTTTATTGCAAAGGGACTGGTATACCTCATTAACCTCTTCACCAATCTTGCATTTAATCATACCTGGTCGGTGGCGCCCGGCAATCCCGGCGGCCATCATTATGGCCTGTTCGTGATCATTGTTCCGGCCATTGGTGGATTGATCGTAGGATTGATGGCTTTATACGGCTCAAAAGCTATACGCGGACATGGTATTCCCGAAGCCATGGAGCAGATCCTGACCAACAACAGTAAGATAAGACCCAGCATAACCTATTTGAAACCGCTTTCCTCGGCCATTTCCATTGGTACCGGTGGCCCATTTGGTGCAGAAGGCCCGATCATTGCAACAGGAGGGGCCCTGGGTTCCACCATCGGACAACTCTTCCGCATAAGCGCTTATGAAAGAAAGATCCTGCTTACAGCCGGTGCTACAGCTGGTATGTCGGCCATATTCGGCAGCCCGGTAGCCGCCATCTTTCTCGCCATTGAATTATTACTGTTTGAATTTTCACCCCGTTCAATAATACCTGTAGCATTAGCCTGTATTACCGGTGCAGCCGGCCATCATTTGCTGTTTGAAGCCGGACCTGTTTTTCCATCACCTGTAATGGAATCACCTTCCAATATGGCGCTGATTACCTACAGTATAATAGGTATTGCTATCGGATTGCTGGCTGCCGGCGTAACCAAAATAGTATATCTTATTGAAGATGCTTTTGAAAAGCTGCCTGTCCATTGGGCCTGGTGGCCGGCCATCGGCGGTTTGGCAGTAGGTTTAGTAGGCTATTTTGCACCATATACACTGGGTGTTGGGTATGAGAATATCACGCACGTATTATCCGGGCAAATGACCTTACAACTGATCGTATCGCTGGCGGTTATGAAATTTATTTCCTGGGCCATTGCATTGGGCAGTGGAACCTCGGGGGGTACACTGGCGCCTTTATTAACTATTGGGGGCGCCACCGGAGCCGCCTTGGGCATTGCCGCCATGGCCATCTTTCCACAGGCAGGCATCAACGTTTCAATGGCCGCATTAATTGGGATGTCGGCCATGTTTGCAGGCGCCTCACGGGCTTTGCTTACCTCTATCATTTTCGCCATTGAAACCACGGGGCAGGAAAATGCTTTACTTCCCTTGCTGGCCGGTTGTATTGCTGCCTATATTGTGTCGTACTTCCTGATGGAAAATACCATCATGACTGAAAAGATCGCCCGCCGCGGCGTTAAAACACCAGATATTTATCAGCCCGATGTACTGGAAAAGATCACTGTAGAACAGGTATTGTCAGATGCTACTGTAATAAATGGAGATACCAGTGTGAAAGAAGTAAGGATTTTTTTAGAACAGCAGAAAGATCAACAAAGAAATTATTATATCGTGGTGAACAATGAAGGCATCTTCAAAGGCATCGTAAGCGCTTCCAATTTGTTCAGCATGCATCATGAGATAACGCAACCCATTCAAACGCTCATTAAAAGAAAGGCCACGGTGATCTCACCGCGCAATACTTTAAAAACAGCGGTGCAGTTAATGGCTTCGGAAAATGTGGATGTGTTGCCGGTGGTTGACCGCACCAATAATAGTGTGCTGGGTGTATTGTCGTACAAAGATATTCTGTCGGGCTAACGGCAAATGGCCGAAGAAGGCCAGGGCACCATCGCTATCTCTCTAAGAAGAAGAACCTTAAAAATGCTGGTGCATGGTAAAAAAGGTTTTGCCGTGCTGAAGCCCACGCCTAAAAAAGAGGCAGATGTATAAAGGCGTTTCTCGTCAATAGCCATAAAAAAGTCCTCCCTACATATGGGGAGGACTTTTTTATAAATGAACTATTGTTTAGTAATCTTTAAGTTTCAACAGCCATCCATCTCCTGTATCAACTCCCCCAACACTTTCGTTATAACCGGTAACATAAAAGCTGCCATCAGTATTCAACAACAGGCTGGTTGCTTCTTCATATCTTGTTCCACCAAATGTTTTACTCCATAGGATCTTACCGCTGGTGTTCAGTTTAAGCACCCACAGATCGTTCGATCCCTGTGTTGCGCCAACATCGCCATCTTTTGAATCTGTATCGCATGCTATTAAGTAACCGCCATCAGGAGTAGCTTTTACCACGCAATCCTCCTCTGTACCGGTTCCGCCAAGCAATGTGTTCCATTCCATATCGCCATTCGCATTCACTTTCACTACCCACAGATCGGCCTTTCCATGGTTGGCGCCTGTTACATCACCAGACTGGCTACTGCTGCTTGAACCTGTAATAATGGCGCCGCCATCGGCCGTATTTGCTAACTCAAAAGGAGTGTCATATTGACTACCGCCATAGGCCTTCGCCCATACCTTATCGCCATTCGCATTTAATTTTAAGATCCAATAATCCATATATCCATGAGTGGCGCCTACATCACCGGAATTATTGCTCGATGTAGAGGCTGCTATCATCATGGATCCATCGGGATAAACAGTAACTGCATCTGCTCTATCATAGCTTGACCCTCCATATGTTTTTTGCCAGGCTATGTCTCCATTATTGTTAAATTTCACCACCATCACATCTTCATTATGTACAGAAGTGGAATAGCCACCAACCACAACAAACCCGCCATCCGCGGTAGCGACTATATCTTCGGCATAATCATCATAAGTGCTACCTATTGATTTTGTCCAGGCAGTATCACCATTGCTTTTCAATTTTATGATCCACCAATCGCCGTAACCAATCGCGTTATCGGTATAAGCGGCAATTGCAAAACCACCGTCTGCAGTAGCAATAGCCCTTGAGGCTCCATCATAGTTTGCGCCGCCCATAACACGGGTCCACACCGTATCGCGGTTGCTGTTTAACCTGATCATCCAGACGTCGCGATCACCATGATTGGCGCCCACATCGCCGCTTTTATTGCTGCTGGTTATACCGGCCAAAAATAAGCCGCCATCCGGAGTAGATACTACATCAGAAATAAAGTCCTCACCTGATCCGCCAAATGTTTTTTGCGATAACAATTGTACATTATACGGTTTTTGTTCTACAGTCGCCTGCGCCTGTAAATTGATCCCCGAATTAACAGGTACAGCGGTAACAACAGCAGAACGCGCCGCCGCATTCTGGTTTTCTTTAATTACCGTAACATGAATGGTATCGTTACCATGACCTGTTGTTTTGCTCAATTGCAACCAATCAGTTCCAGCGGCTACAGATACCTGCCAGTCGAGATTTGATTCTACGATCAGATCTGCCGAAGCGCCCGGAACAGGTGGTAAGGAAAGGGTACTTACATTAAAATTCAGAAAAGAGGGTGCATCACTGTCCTTTTTATGACAGGACATAATTACCAGACCCATGCTCAACATGAGAAAAAATTGCTTCATAAGAGACGAATAAAAATTAAGGATTTAATTATTGCTAAAATGTGTATACGCACAAGATTTATCAGCCATGGAGATTATTTGTATTGGTATAACTTTCATAAGATATAATTAAGTGGCCGAAAAATAGAAAAAAAATTATATAAGCCAGATGCCATTTAGTAAGTGTGCAGTTTTGGGCCATATGCGTGCAGTTTTACCCCAAAAGCGTGCAGGGCCTGTGTAAATAAAAAAGCCCTCCCGATGCATCGGGAGGGCCAGTAATGTTATAACAACAATTAATATTTCTCTTTTTATCCCATCGCCACCGCATCTTTTCCGGCTCCTTTATCAAGCACCAGAGGTTTTAATGCTTTTCGGGTATCCCCACCATTTACAACTATGCCTTCGCTGGCGGCGCCTTCTACCTGTAAAAATACAGCAGCATTGCTTAACACCCGGGAAGCGGCGATCAATACATCTTTTGAGTTTATGATCCTGATGAGTTCCGAGTCGGCGCTTCCCTGTGCGCTTAAGCCCATTACGGAAGCATCCTGCACATTGTCGAATATGACAGCCGGGCGGGCATCGGGCTTTTCATAATCAAAGCGCACGTTATTCAGCGTAAGATTTTTTACATTACGGGCATACATACCATATGCCGGCGGACCAAACGGCGCTGTTCCCCACACGCCGAAATATTCAGCGGCCACCTGGGGCACTTCCCGTTTTAACGCCTGCTCTTTTGTTCCGCCACCGGCGTACGTAACATGTACATCGGTAAAGCTGATATTCTCAAGGAATGCATTACCAACACCATTCAATGTTATGCAGGAATTGATCTCACCATCGAACACCTTTACGCCAAAAGCAATATCAGGGTGATCAACCGGTTTCTCCACTACGGTTGCCCGGATGCCATTGAATGAAATATTGCGCACAAAGGAAGGCGTATCACCAGTATCATTTCCTCCATTATTTTTGCCGGTAAAGGCAATACCAATGGGCCCTGTTACATTGCGCATAATGATGTTCGAGAAACTAAGGTTCTCCACCCGGGCATTCCCTGAACTGATCTTTACCGGACAGCCATATGTTTCATAGATCAAACAATTACTCACTACAATGTTTTGCGCTTCGCCACTGCCAAAACGGAATATTGACCAGCGCGTACTAAAACTGCAGTTGGTTATAGTAACAAACTGGTTGCTGCCAAAAAGGGCGCAGGCATCGTCCTGGCATTGGATATCGCAATTGGTGATATGCACGTATTGACTGTCGTTAAAATGAAAGCCATCATTATTCCTGTTTACACGGTTGTATATTCTGATACCCTGTAGCTGCACCTGTTTACAATGCAGAATGCGAAAACAATGGTAGGCGCTGCGCGTAAGAAAAACATCCCTTACCAGGAAGTTGGTGCATTCATAGAACACGATCAAATGCGGGCGATCGAAATTGCCGCCCACTCCATGTTGACCCGGACCGGTATTATCACCTTTCCCATTATAGAATGCCTGGCCATTCCCATCTATGGTACCTCTTCCTTCAATAGTAATGTTTACTGCATTTACCGCATAAACGAAAACGATATTCCCGTTTCCTGATGGTACTCCTTTGCCTGCCACATAATCTTCGCGACGGGTACTGCCCAACAATCGCCCCTGTGCCGACAGGTGCAAGGTTACATTCGACTTCAGCTCTACCGTGCCGCAAATAAAATCGCCTGCCGGTATCAGCACCGTACCGCCATTTTCTTTATTGCAGGCATCAATAGCAGCCTGTATGGCTTTTGTATTAAGCGTTTTTCCATCGCCTTTGGCGCCAAAATCGCACACATTGAAAATACGGGCGCCAGGTACATTGTCACTGGTGTATTGGGTAGGTGCAGGAGCTGCCTGTACAGCTATGGCAGGTAAAGCAGCACCGGCAACGGCCAGTGCCGGAAGCTTCAGGTATTCCAACCACTGGCGGCGCGAGATCGAATCGTTATTATGCATGATAATCTGGCAATTTGTATTACCCGAAATTACAATGCAGCACTCTGTATTCAAATGGAAAGAATGGCTATTGACTAACCTATTTTGGCCGGGTAGCAATTAAGAAAACCCGCTGGTTACAGCGGGTACCTTATAATTTAAAACATAATTTTCTTAATAAAAGAATTGCTCTGATATTATCTGGCCGTCCTTTACTTCATACAGCATGATCTCGTTTAATTGAATTCTGCCATGTGGCTGCACCGTTACTTCCATTTCCCTTACCACGGCAAAATGGTTGCCGGTAACAATCGGTTCACTGGTATAGGCCCTGTGCAGGTCTGTTATCCGGCTTACAAATTCCTCTCCTTTCCGGCGAACGGCATCTTTGCCCTCAGCATAGCCCATATAGGGAGATTGCGGCGGATCTATGCTTTTTACATTGTCTGCAAAAAACTCCTCCTGGATCTGGAACCATTTTTCCTGTTGAGCCAGCTCATTAAATCGGGCGGCTACTTCCTGCGTGGTCAATATAGCTTGTTGGGTTGTCATTGTTTTAATTTTTAGTGGTGTTATAACAAAGGTATTGTCTAATTATAGCTTTCACAGGGTCCTAATTGGACATTATAGAGGGCAGATCTGGACAAAATAAAAATGGCGCCTGGTGGAACGCCATTTAGATGGAAAGATATCTTTAAGCAATGCGCTGTCTTCTCACTCAGGATTATTGCTAACAGTGCCCAGGTAAACACTATCAGACTGCCGGCTTCTATCTGCAGCAACAAAAGCCACATAGATGTGGTAGATCATTTCAAATGAAGATGGAAAAAGATTAAGGGTGTCGCGCCCGGCATTTCGGAACTGACCGGTGATGTTCCATTCAGCCACGCCATGCTCTATATCATAGGCCAGGATCATGATCTGGTCATAGGCATCGTCATCCATTTTCGGAACATCCCAGGTTATTTGCAATTCGTCAGGCGCTGATTTAATTGCAGTAATGTTAGTGGGTAAGTGAAGGTCGCCATAACTTGCTTTCGCCCGTGATGGATTAATAGCCATTGCTTCTCCCTCGCCTTCAAACGCATTTTTCAACAACCAGGATTTTGCAGCGATAAAGCCTTCCACTTTTTCACTGTAGCCTTTAAAGCCAGCCCGCACAAAATCTGTAACAGGCTTCAACCACCGGTGCGCCATGGCAAACTTGTTACGGTTCTGCTGTTCTTTTTCATGCGGCGGAATAGTGCGTTTGTCGGGCAATGATTTCATATAGGGAACACCCTTCCAGGATGACCCTATTACTGTACCTACTTTACCCTTGAATGGACCATTGATCCCATTAGTATATCTGGCCATAATAAATGATTTAGTAACCCTTATTATTAACCGAATATAGCCTCTTTATATTTAAATGCAAAATAATATTTAACACAATGTACACTAAACACATATCAAGCGCAGGCAATTACTGGGGTTCGTCTGGGTTTTCTCTGGGCTTGGTCTTGGCTTGGTCTGGGTTAGAGTAGAAGATGCACATATAGAGGTTCAAATTTGTACCTCATAGGGTAAACCTGTTTATTCAAATTAACCGCATAAAAAAACCCGCATACAATCAATTTTATGCGGGTTGCTGTAATATGAATAAACATTCAGGAGAAATAGTATAGCATCAAAGCCAACTATGAGATGCGTTCAAACCAGCGATCAGCCGCCAGTTGTAGCTCATTATAATCCGGATCGTTGTCGGCAGCCCAGGCGATAATTCCATCGGGGCGGATCAGCAAAGCACTTACCCCTAACCGGTCTTTTGCATTACAGGAAACATACCTGATCTGATCTCCATATGCGCTCGCCAATTTTTTAAGTGACACATTTCCATCAAAATCCAGCAGAACTCCCTGGCTATTATGCATGAGCTCTCCAATCTTCACACCATCTTCGAACTCAAAATTGGGAACGCTGCGACCAGCGAGCCGGTGGTTGCTATCAAGATTATACTGCATGTTGATACCCCATACTCGTGCTGCCATATAGGTGGCGCCATCGCGTGTATTTATAAGGTCGCGGATAATTCCATACAGCGCGCGGCCAGGTGGGTTTGGTTTCATAATAGCCACCTGGGCGCGCGACCAATCCAGCACCTGTGCACCGATTGGGTATCGTTCAGCATAATAACTATCCAGCAAACCTTCCGGCGCTTTTTCCTGAATAGTTGCGGCGAGTTTCCAGCCAAGGTTCATGGCATCGCCCAATCCAAGGTTCAAGCCCTGGCCACCCAACGGTGCATGAATATGCGCGGCATCGCCGGCCAACAGTATTCGTCCGTTTCGGTAGGAGGTGGCCTGTCGGGCACGGTCAGTCCAGGTGGTTGCCGTATGCAGGGCAGTGATGGTAACGTCGGTGTTCGAAATACGGCGTAGTACTTCCTGCACATGTTCAAGCGTAAGCGGCTTTTCTGAATTATGAAATGCGCCGCCATCAAAATCCTGAATGAGTACGTAACCCGGCTGCGATTGCACATACATGCCTGTTGGGGTAACGTTTCGGCCTGGACTAAGTTTTTCCGGATCGGAAATATCAGCCAGGACAGTGTAGCCTGTAAATTCCGGTTCCGTACCGGCAAATTCAAAACCGCCCATCTTGCGAACAACACTACGGCTTCCATCACAGCCCACAAGCCATTTACTATGGAAAGATTGTTCACCTGATTGAACAGTTACGCCGTCCCCGGTTTGCTGAAAGCCGGTAATAGCAAGCCCACGTTTGATTGTTACACCCAGGGATTCTGCGCGGCGCGCAAACACAGTTTCAAGCTCCTGCATTTCAGAGATCAAACTGGTATCGGTTGAACCTGGCAGGCGATACTCCCATTGTGAAGCATCAATATCACCCTCATGAAATGGGATACCGGCAAAATGCCCTACCTGACGACGGGGACCTTGTTTGGCATTTTGATGGGGATTTTTAAGACGCTTGTACAACTCCAATTCGTTTAACATTCTTCGCCGGTAAAGCGCTTCAATGGTAAGCGAAGAAAGCCCGCGGATGCCGAAAGGAAGTTGCTTCAGCGGCGAATGCGGATCGGCAGCCTTTTCCAATATTAAAACGGAACATTTGGCCAGGGCCAGTTCACAGGCGAGGAACAGCCCTACAGGGCCAGCACCGGAGATGATCACATCGTGTATAGGATGATCTTGTGTAGTTTTCATATAGAATGATTGATACACAAAATTGAGGAATGCGTTCGCGTCAGGCTTGTATAAACGCGACAAAATCGTTGCCAACCTGTTTTTCTTTCTTTACTTTTCGTGCAAATGCGGCAGGAGTAGTGC
>JAJKIL010000046.1 GCA_021154515.1 Niastella sp.
ATAAATGAGGAGTTTTTCTACAACCGCCTGTTGGAGGCCTGGCAATACCGCCAGCAATTAGGGTATGTAGAAAATTGCCGGCTTATTTTCGGAGAGGCCGATTACCTGCCCCAATTAATCATCGACAAGTTCAATGATTACTTTGTCATTCAAACCCTGGCGCTGGGTATCGATGTTTGGAAACCCGCCATTGTAGCCGCGCTGGAAAAGATCTTCAAGCCAAAGGGCATCTATGAACGCAATGATGTGCCGGTACGGGAACTGGAAGGTTTACCGCAACATAAGGGATTTTTATCGGCGCCTTTTGATACTAAGATCACCATTCAGGAGAACGGACTGAAGTTCTTTGTGGATATTGAGAATGGTCAAAAAACAGGTTATTTCCTCGATCAGCAGGATAACCGCCGCGCCATTCAGCATATTGTAAAAGGAGCCGATGTATTAGGCGCCTTTACTTATACCGGTACTTTTGAAATTCATGCCGCTCATTACGGGGCAAAGTCGGTGCTGGGGCTTGATATATCTCAAAACGCAGTAGACCAGGCTAACCGCAATGCCGCGCTGAACGGCGTTGACAAGATCTGCCGGTTCGAATGCATGAATGCGTTTGATGTACTGAAAGCCTGGGGTAAAGAAGGAAAGCAGTATGATGTGGTGATGCTCGATCCGCCTTCGTTTACCAAAACTAGGGAGAATATTCAAAAAGCCATTACCGGTTATAAAGAGATCAACCTGCGGGGGATGAAGCTGGTAAAACCCGGTGGTTTCCTGGTCACTTCCAGTTGCACCAACCTGATACAACCCGATCTGTTCCTCGAGATCATTCAGTTGGCGGCCAAGGACGCCCGAAGAAAGATCAGACAGGTAAGCTTTCTAACCCAATCGGCCGATCACCCCATTGTATGGGGATGGGAGAACACCCATTATTTGAAATTCCTGATTGTTCAGGTTTTATAAAAGCACGAAATAAACAAAGCCCCTGATAAAATATCGGGGGCTTTGCCTTTATAATAAACTGAATGAGACCTTATTTAGAAACCTGGAATTTACCTGAATCTATTACTTTACCGTTCTTGTCTTTTAACTGGAAGATGTAAATACCACGGTAAAAATCGTTCAGGTTAACAGTGGTTTTGGGTGTAATGTTATTTATTTCCTGTACTTTCTTTCCAATGAAGTTATAGATCTGAAGGTTGTAATTTTTATCGTAACCGCTTTGAAAATCAAAGGTGATAATGGAAGTAGCCGGGTTAGGATAGAACTTTACAACAGCGGGTGCAGGGATTCCTCCGGGAGTTCGGTCCTGGCTTTTGGCTTGTAAAGTCAATAAAAGGATAGTGGACAATGCGTAAAAAATCTTCATGCACGATGATATTTTACAATTATTGTTCAAGATACTTCCGTTTGTTCAAAATTACAAATCCTTTAGGAATAAACAGGGCTTTGATAAGGGAATCTGCTTACAATTTTGTACACAGTTGGATTTTTAACCTTATTTTAATTGATATTAATCAACTAATTAAACCCAGGCTGGCCTGAATTGCTTCGAAATCAGGAAGGTCACCGGCGTTTGCTAACACCTGGGTATACTGTACAATACCTTTCTGGTCAATCACAAAAGAAGCTCTTTTTGAAACGCCTTTCATATTATAATTCCAGTCTTCATATATCGCGTTGTAAAGCCTGGATACTTCTTTATTAAAATCGCTCAGCAAAGTGAATTGAAAACCCTGGTCTTCCTTAAACTTTGCCAGCGTGTATAAAGAGTCTACACTAATACCCAACACCTCAGCATCGATATTATTAAACAGGCTCAGGTTATCGCGTACATAACAAAGCTCTTTGGTGCAGGTACTGGAAAAAGCGAACGGGAAAAAAAGCAGTATTACTTTTTTGCCTTTTAAACTATGTAGACTTACCTGGTTCTTGGCGGAATCGAACAAAGTAAAATCGGGTGCGGGTTGACCGTTAGCAATCATAATGTGAAAATTTGAAAATGAAGAACAGGAGGCAAGTTAATTAAAATCACCTTACTGTATTATTGTACTATCATTTTCACATTTGCTGATCCTAGTTTGTCGCCAGCGCCAGGATGTTCTTTTGCAATTCTATATATCGTTTATAAAATCTTCGCAGTGGTTCATATTGCGGATCGCGAAATGACAGATCCGTTAGTCCGTTACCCACGGTAACATATTGTATCAGCATATCGTGGTCGAAGAAGAACACTTCCCCATGCTTTATTTCATCTTCATAATAGGAGAGAAAATCCGTTTCATACAACTCCATACAGATCAACCGGTTCCTGCTCATGTAGTAAGTTTCAGTATACTCCAGTGAATCAACCCGGTAGCGAACTTCAAATACAATGATATTATTATTGTGAACGGTGTAATACCAGGTCTCTTTCAGCGGGTCATCTTTCCCTTTTATTTTATTCAGGTAAAAGGTGCGTTGCGATTTAAGTGAGAGGCTGTCTGTTTCATGGATCACCTGGTCGATATTCGTTCGCCAGTCGTACCTGCTTTGTGTAAACGCAGTTGAAGAAAGAGCCAGGGCAACAATGGTCATAAGCATTGTTATTGGCAGTCCGGTTGGTTGGTGCGGACGGCGGGAGGTTGCTATCGCTGCCGGAATTCTCATGTTTATTAAATTTAAGATTTTATCAGCGAATTAAAAATACCAAACACTAAAAAAAATGACATGTGGATTAGTTTTCCAGGGGAGGGAAGTAATGGTGGTTGGGGGTTTGGCACAAATAGGAAAAAGGCAGTCAGTCAGATACTCAGCAGCGATATTTACTTATTACAATAAGTGTACCCGACTCATGGGTTTGTAACTTTTTACGGCTGCACTTATTTATAAATTTCAACAAACGTTTCCGTGTTTGTTTTGTTCGGCAGTGAGTTACTTTGGACGAAATGGTTCTAATTCATTGTTGTTTAATTCGTATTCCAAAACGCGTCGTTATGGTCCTGAAAAAGCTTGCTATTACAACCTGCGTTCTCCTCTTCACCTTATTCGTAAAATCTCAACCCAACGTTGCTTTAACGCCTCCTATGGGATGGAATAGCTGGAATTTATTTGAAGAAGAAGTATCTGATAAATTAATCAGGGGAATAGCCGATGCAATGGTGGCTTCGGGCATGGCCCGGGCTGGTTATCAATATATAGTGCTGGATGATTATTGGGTGGATGGCCGTAAATAATGAATTGTTTCCCGGTCCGGTGCGGTTCCCCCAGGGAATAAATTTTGAGGAACAGGATGCCAACACTTTTGCGAAGTGGGGAATCGATTACCTCAAATACGATTATTGTAACGTAAGGCCTTCTTTTTAATCCATAGCCTTAAAATTTCGGACATAACATTTTGTATTGGGCGCTGTTGTCGTGGTGCAAAAAGCCGATGTAACAGAGTGATAATTCAAATCCGCCCCGCCCCATGCTGGCAGTTTTTAGCTGTGATACGTTTACATCGTAACTCAAGGCGGTTGACAGGTGGCCCCATTCAATTTTCACCACCGGCACCAGTGCATCCTTCCAGCGAAGTAATAAACCACCGCTCGATATATAGGTGGGGTTGTTGTCCAGGTCGTATGCCAATTTATAAGAGTATAAAAAGCCCCCAATGGTTTCTGTATAGTTGCCCTGTATGCTATGGTCTGCTTGCAGGGTAAGAGAGGAAACTTCGTCCAGGCTCCATTTTACGCCAATAGATCCAACGTACTTGGGGTTCAACTCAATGCTGCGATTATGGTAGAAGGAGTTTTTGGGCCGGTTCAGATGATGGTAGGCAGCCCCGATGAACATACTGTTTTGTTGATCGGCGCCAAAGGTGGTATTGAAGCTCATGCCCACACTGGCATCCCAGGTACTGTAATTGGGCGATAACATAGTTTCGCCTGTAGGTAAAGTGGGATCGTACCCTCCACCGCTGTACTGGTTATCGGTAGTGACCTTGGTAAGGTCAATGCTTTTGCGGATCAGTCCGCCCATAAACCCCAGTGAGAGGTACATGGTTTTTTCATTGCTCAGCGATTTATGGTAATTGAAGGCGGGCAGAATATGCGTGGTGGTTAACCCAACGGTGCCGGCTTTATCAAAAAGAGCCTGCAGGCCGGTTGTAATAAAATCATTGCCGGTACCAAGAGGCATTTTTATTTCCGCGTTCAACGAACCGGTTTTATAGGCATTGGTGACGCTGTTCCATTGATCGCGATACACGCCCTGAATACGGTAGTCCCCTGTGTAAATGCCGGCCAGCGAAGGGTTGCGTAGCAGTGGCGCTTCAAAAAATTGCGAAAAATGCAGATCCTGCCCTTTTGCGGTCAGCAGGGAAAGCATCAATATAAAGCCGGCTATAGATCGTTTAAAGCAGCTGCCGGTGATCATAAGTTTTATTTTAGTTTTAATATCTTTTATAAAAAGCACTTGAATTGGCAATGCTGAGTCGTGAAACGTAACTGGTCAACTGGTTAACTGGTCAATTTATCGCACCAACGCCACATTGCCTTTTACCGGAACGATGGCATTGTTTTCACACACAAATTCTATAATATAAACATATACATCGGGGCTGGCAGGTTTGCCTTTATAGGTGCCATCCCAGCCGCCGGTGGGGGTACGGTCGTTAGCCATAAAATTCATTCTTTCAAACACCATCTCGCCCCAGCGGTTGAAGATGCGCATGCTGTTCACGCGCGCCAAACCAACGCCACGGGGCGCAAAAACATCATTCACCCCATCGCCATTGGGTGAGAAGGTATTGGGGATAAAATAGTTCAACCCATTACACACAACGGTTACCGTAACATCGCTTTGGTTGGTACAGCCATATTCGTCTGTAACCCTCACGGTATACGTGGTAGTTTTTTTGGGATTGGCGTAAGGCGCCGGGCAATCGATACAGCTTAGGTTTTTGTCTGGTGTCCAGTTATAGCTCACTACCTCAGGTCCGTAGGTTACCGGTAAATTAATGCCGGTTCCAACCGGTATTACCAGGCCATCGCCAACGGTAATTGAAGGTGTTGGCGGAACAAATAACATTTTACTGGTAGTATCGGAACAGCCAAGCGCATTGGACGCCTGTAGTTTTGCGACAAAGTTGCCACTGTTTTTAAAGGTTAATGATACGTTTTGTGTAGTGAGCGAGTTGTTATTGCCCAGGTCCCACTTCCAGGTAATGGCCGTATCGGGCACCATTAAATTGCCCTGCAGGTTCAAGGTTGTGTTCAAACAGCCGATGCTGTCACCGGTAATATATGGATCGGGGGTTCGATAAACCCGTATGGTGTCGTTGATTGTTTTACTGCAACCTTGCTGGGTGGTTACGCTTTGTGAAACGGTGTATAAGCCAGGCTGCTGGTAAGAGTGAGCCGGATCCGTAACCGAAGAGGTGGCAGAGCCATCGCCAAAATCCCACGTTCTGGTCACAACAGGGTCGTTACCAATAGTGTAATTAGTAAAATAAACAATGCCTGAATCACAGAACTTTTTTCTATCAACCCCAAAGAAGGGGTCGGCGCCTATTACTTTAATGGGAGGGCCGCCAACGCCAGCAATGCAACCTTGCTTATCAACATATTGAACAGCGGGAGAATAGAAAGCCGGAGATTGGTAAAAGTGCTGATAGGTGGTAGCCATAGAAGTATCAAGGGAGCCATCGCCAAAGTAAAGCGCAAATTTCAGGTTGGGTATAGCAACCA
>JAJKIL010000047.1 GCA_021154515.1 Niastella sp.
ATATTCTTACGGCCCGTTGCAACAACCCGCCTTCTTTAGCCGAGCTGTCGAAACTCTGCGGCATCAATGAGTTTAAATTGAAGAAAGGTTTCAAACAATTATTTGAAAACAGTGTAACAGCCTTTGTAAATGAACACCGGCTTAATGAAGCCAAACGGCTTATTTATGAGGGGGAAAAGAATATGTCGACCATTGCCTATGAACTGGGCTATGCGCATCCACAGCATTTTCAGCGGGCGTTTAAGAAGAAATTCGGGGTTACCCCCGGGAGTTTGCTTAAATAAAACTCGTTAACTGGTCAACTGGTTAACTGGTCAACTACTCACTGAATCTGATAACTAATACTAAACTGCTTACCCGCTTTAGAAACATCTTCCCATGCCCGTCTATATACAAACTTTATAGAACCACTCTGCACCTGGGTTTGAGGATCCAGTTCAAATACATCTATTCCACCGGCGCCCACTCCGGCATCTCCCTGCATCTTATACTGATGCGATACACTAAAATGATTATTGGGTTGCACCTCCCAGTTATAACCCGTACCAGGACTGGCCGGCAGTTTTATTACAACATGATCGTTCATCCTCAATTGTAATTTCTTTCCGTTATCGGCTTCGCTTAATTGATACTCCTGCATACAATGCATTTTTAAAAAGCTAAACAAAACAAGGGGAATTAATACTACTTTGACAGGCCATATATGCCACTGCACTATACGCCCGAAACGAAAACACTTCTTCCTCAAAATACGGCCTGTCAAAGTAGTATTGAAATATGGTTACTTACCATGCATAGATCTCAACGATCTGGTCATTCTCTATCAATACATTTACCAGCGTCTGTTTTTCCAAAGCAGTTCCGGCAATAATGTTAAAGGCAACGATCGATGAATCTGATCCGTTATAAAATTTCTTCCAGCCCAGATCGCTGATATTGGCCCATGCATTGCGGGTTTGCGCAATGGTCCATAAGCCAACTACTTTTTTATTGCTGTACCACACCCCGGCGCCGGCAGCCTCTTCGGCAGCCATCCCTTTTTCAACTTCTTTCAATGAATCCATGGGTGTAGCGCTTAACATTGACTTACCATTGTCTGTTTTTGAGGCAGCTGGTAACAATGGTTGTGGTTCGGGGCTTAAAACGCTGTTTGCTGCTGCTGTAGCGGGCAGATCAGTTGGTATGTTCTTCTTGGACATGTTATAATTTTTTAATTGTAGAATTCAGTTCCTGGAACGAATACTATGCATATACTTCGGTAATAATACCGTTCTCAACATGAGCAGTTACATTGCGACCGGCGGTTTTAGCAGTAGCCAGGTCATTCAACATAAGGAAGAAATTAGTGTCGTTGCTAGGCGTGATCCTTTTCCAGCCTTCATCGCCCAAATAGGCATAAGAATTTCGGTCTGATTTGTTATTCCACAAACCTCTTACGGCTACGTTGCTCAGCCAGGCGGTGTCAACCATAGCATCTACTCCAAACATGCTGCTATCGATACCACATTCGCCATACCCGATGCGGAAGTAACCGCCTTCACCAAAGTTTGGTCCCCAGCTGTTCTTACAGATCCAGAATTGTTGGGCATCATTATAGCCCACGCAACTTACACAATGGCCCCCACGAAATTCGGCATTGGCAGTTTTGCGGTATACTCCGTTGCTGTAAGCAAAGAAATCAGAATACACGGAGAAGCAGGCAACCATTGGTCCGTTGGTAGATAACCATTCCTTGATAGCGGCGATATTTGTTTTGTTGGAATAGGCCGCCACCTTGGTAACACGGTTTTGCCAATCGGCGCAACGACCGGTACAGTTTTGATCACCGGCTGTATAAGGATAGCAGGCCTCGTCTGTAACGCCGGTAGTTTTATAATTCTCCAGGGCTCTTTCGGGCCACCAGCCATTGCTACAGTTCCTGCTCTCGGCCCTTGCCAAACAATAGAACAGGTGTGCTTCGGAGTGGTCCACTGCATAGGCTGGGTTGTTCTTTAAGATCTTTATTCTGCTCTCTACTGAAGCAATGGTACCAAAAGCCACACAGGACCCACAACTGCCCTGGTCTTTAATAGGCGTCATAAAGTTCTGTCCGCCTTTGTTGCGCCAGTCGAATGAGGCCGGAGCACCAAACTCATTGCCATAAGCGCTTTTGCGTACATTAAAATTAAGCAGGTTGGCCTGGGCCATTGCTTCCCGCTCTTGCAGGCCTGGTTCACCCGGACCAGGCGTATAACCCAGTCGTTTCTCCTGTTCTTCTTTCGAAAGTTCAAAGAGCATGTTAGTACCAGCATTCCAGGTGCTGTCATTTTGCAGCAGGTTGCTGCGGAGCGCGTTCAGTTCTTCTGACTTGTTCATAAGCGCATTATTTAAATGGTTAAAGAAAATAGTATCTCCTCCGATGTTTTGTAACATCGATGACTTGTCACAGTATGTATTAGGAGTACAGATGGGTGTGTCCTGTAATTGTTCAGGCCTACAGGATCCTTAACCGGGATGTTTCAATTGTGCTTACTGCCAGAGCTTTATTAAAAAGAAGTTTAGAAGGGATATACGGCACAGTTAGTTTGCTAAAATCCCGACCAAGCTACATTAAAAAAAATTAATAACCAATACCCTAAACTGGTGATAATGATCATTTATTATATAATAATGACGAAGATCATGATCGCGTATCGATTACATTTTATTAACATACCAAACCATAAAATTGAACGTTATTTATAGTGAACAGAACCTGTCATAATAATCAATTTAGATACAGGTTAAAGTTTATCCTTTAAAACAGTATTCCATGAATTACCAACAAGTCGTATCGGTTTGTTCCCATACCGGGTTAGTAATTTTACTAGTCGCCGGCTATTCCGCAAACAATGCTACCTATAACACCACACCGCAACCTGAGACCAAAGTAATCGTTGTTAAAACAGCTGAAAAGCCGGTGTGAGATAATACTACTACATAATAAAAAAGCCCCGATCCCGGCTGAGCCGAAATCGGGGCTTTTTTATTAATAGGTTGTCTTGTTACTCTTCGGGCGTTACAATACTCATAATGCTTTTCATGACCGATGGATCGGGTTTCAGCATCTGGTACAAGACCCTGGTCGATTCTTTTTCGGAGCTCACCAGGTCGTGCAGTGTTACTTTATCCAGTAACTGATCCAGGGTATATTGTATCATCTGCCACAACGAACGGGCTGAACAATCAACCGAGTTGGTACATAACTTCATGGTGCCGGAATGCGAACCACAAAAGTCATTGCTGAACATGGGGCCACCCAATGCCTTTAACGCATCATTGATCACGATCTCCTTTGCAGGCCTTGCCAGCTCGTAGCCACCCTTATTACCAGGTTTGCTTTTTATATACCCTTTCATGCGCAGAATACGGGTGAGCTTGGCCACATAGGTGCCAGTGATCCCTTCCGCTTCACTTAACTGCGGGATACTCATTCCATTCGGATCCTTGCAGGCCGCTAGGCGAATCAACAGACGCAAACCGTATTCTTCCTGTGCAGTTATTTTCATTATATAATGAGTTCTTGCTTAAAGAAATCCTAATTGTAATTGAGCGACTTCCGACATCATGCTTTTGTCCCAGGCTGGTGTCCAGGTTACGGCCACATGCACATCGTTCACCCCTTCTATTTCACGTACCTTCTGATCAACTTCTACCGGTAACGACTGCGCAGCCGGGCAACCGGGCGCAGTTAATGTCATTACTATCTGAACATTATTGATCGGTAAGATATTTATCTCGTAGATCAAACCCAGCTCCCAGATACTTACCGGTATTTCAGGATCAAAAATGGTTTGTAATACCTCCGTTACTTTCTGTTTCAGCGCTTCGTTATCCATGCGTCATCGAATTTTTTATTTTATAAGCCAGTGCGAAGTTCTTCATCTGTTTTACCATCGCCAGCAGCCCGTTTGCCCGGGTTTGCGCCAAATGGGTCGTCATGCCAATCTTTTGAATAAATCCCAAATCAGCTTCAATGATCTCATCAGGCGTATGGTTCGAAAGTACCCTGATCAGCATGCTCACCAATCCTTTTGTAATGATGGCATCGCTATCGGCTTTGAAGGATATTATTCCATCTTTATAATCAGATACCAGCCATACGGTACTTTGACAGCCACGCACTTTGTTTTCATCGAGCTTGTGCTCATTTTCCAGTGGGGCCAGCTTCTTGCCCATGTCTATGATGTATTCGTATTTATCGTCCCATGAATCAAACAGCGCAAATTCTTCTACCAATTCATCTTCTATGGCCTGTATGCTTTTATGATCGCTCATTGTTATAATAACATTTTTAAAGCTTTCTGCAATCCTACTATCAGCTTGTCCACTTCTTCTTTGGTATTGTACATGGCAAAGGAAGCCCTGATGGTGCCGGGGATGCCATAACATTGCATCAATGGTTGTGCGCAGTGGTGACCGGTCCTTACTGCTATCCCGCGGTTATCGAGCAAAATGCCGATATCCTGCGGATGCACTTTATCGATCACAAATGACACCACACTCACCTTGTTGGCTGCTGTACCAATGATCCTCAACCCTGGCAATTGTACCAACTGTTCGGTGGCATAGGCCAGTAATTCGTTCTCGTGGTTGCGGATCTTTTCCTTGCCGATCTTAGTTACAAATTCAAGTGCGGTCTTCAGCACGGCGGCATCGCCAATGTTGGGTGTACCGGCTTCAAATTTATAAGGCAGGTCGGCATAGGTTGTTTTTTCCAGCGTCACTTCCTTTATCATTTCACCCCCACCCTGAAACGGCGGCATGGCTTCCAGCAACTTCTTTTTACCATACAACACCCCTATCCCGGTTGGGCCATATACTTTATGGCTGGAGAAAGCAAAGAAATCGCAATCCATTGCCTGTACATCTATGTCCAGGTGAACGGTTGATTGCGCCCCGTCTATCATTACCAATGCGCCGGCCTGGTGCGCCAGTTTGATTATTTCTTCTACCGGGTTCACGGTTCCCAATGCATTGGATACATGCACTACGGATACCAGTTTTGTTTTTGAACTCAGCAGCTTTTTAAATTCATCCAGCAATAACTCCCCGTTTTGTTGGGGGATCATTTTTAACACCGCGCCTTTTTCTTCGCACAGGATCTGCCAGGGAACAATATTGGAGTGGTGTTCCATCTCCGTGATAATGATCTCGTCCCCTGCTTTTATATTTTTACGTCCCCAGGTATAAGCTACCAGGTTAATGCCTTCGGTAGTACCCCGGGTAAAGATGATCCCTTCCCTTGAGGAAGCATGTATGAATTGTTGGGCGGCATTGCGACTGGCTTCAAAAAGCGCGGTTGCTTCTTCGGCCAGCGTATGGATACCCCGATGCACGTTTGCATTGAAATTGGTATAATAATCAACCAGTGCATCAATCACCACTTGCGGCTTCTGAGTCGTAGCGGCATTATCAAAATATACTAAGGGCTGTCCTTTCACCTGCCGGTTCAGCGCCGGGAACTGTTGCCGTATGGCTTCTACATCCAGTCCCTTTGTAATGGTGTTGCTTTCTATCATGCTAAATCAAATTCCAAACGTTCTGAAATCAGTTTATCAACATACTCGCGAATGGGGGCTATTTTTATCTGCTCCAGGATATCAACTACAAACCCGTGTAATAACAATGATTTGGCAGTGGTTTCTGAGATACCTCTTGAACGCAGGTAGAACAAACTTTCCTCATCCAAACGGCCGATGGTACAACCGTGTGAGCATTTTACATCATCTGCAAAGATCTCCAGCTGTGGCTTGGTGTTTACACTTGCACCTTCAGACAGCAGCACATTCTTA
>JAJKIL010000048.1 GCA_021154515.1 Niastella sp.
AAACTTTGTGATCGTTAAAGACACCGGTGGCTTACACATAAAAGAAGTTCAACTGATAAAAAGGGTTGATTCGAAAGCTTACATCCAGGGGCTTAAGCAGGGAGATCAGGTGGTTAATAACTCGCAGGTGTTTATATACCAGGCTTTGAGCGAGTAAAGAAGCAGATTAGTAAGTTATTAAGTTCGTAAGTTCCTGAGTTCATAAGTTGAACTCAAAACCCGATAACCTAATAACCTACGAACCTGATAACCTGCAAACTCATGAACTTAAGAACCCAAAAGCAGAACTATTAATGAATAAATTCATAAAAAAAATAATAGCCTTTTCATTAAAGAACAAGCTATTTATCTTCCTCGCCACCCTCATCCTAATCATCTGGGGTGCGCTGGCTTTCAGTAGCATTCCCATCGAGGCATTCCCCGATGTTACGAATACGCAGATAACCATCATTACCCAATGGGCGGGCCGCAGTGCAGAAGAGGTGGAAAAGTTTGTGACCATTCCCATTGAAGTGGCCATGAACCCGGTACAGCGTAAAACCTCGGTTCGTTCTACAACGGTATTTGGATTGTCGGTAGTAAAAGTAATTTTCGATGACCATGTGGATGATGCATTTGCGCGGCAACAGGTGAACAACCTGCTGCGCGATGTGGAGTTACCCGAAGGCGCCGATCCCGATATTCAACCGCCTACCGGTCCTACGGGTGAGATATTCCGTTATACGTTGCAAAGCACCGACAAACCGGTAAAAGATCTGAAAACCCTGCAGGACTGGGTGATAGAACGCCAGCTGTTGGGCGTACCAGGCGTAGGTGATGTGGTAAGTTTTGGCGGTGAAGTAAAAACCTACGAGATAAAAGTTAATCCGCAAAAGCTGGCTTCGTATAATATTACCCCGCTGGAGGTGTATACCGCTGCTTCCAAAAGTAATATCAACGTAGGCGGCGATGTGATCGTAGATAACTCGCAATCGTATGTTGTGCGCGGTATTGGGTTGATCAATAGCGTGGATGAGATCGGGAATATCATCGTTGATAATATCAATGGTACGCCCATCCTGGTGAAAGATGTAGCGGATTACCAGATCAGCGCCCTGCCCCGCCTCGGTCAGGTAGGTCGCGATAAACAAAACGATGTGGTAGAAGGGATCATCGTGATGCGTAAGGGCGAGAACCCCGGCGAGGTGATAAAAAAAGTACAGGCAAAAATTGATTACCTGAATGAAAAAGTGTTGCCTTCCGATGTTAAGATAAATACCTTCTACAATCGTAATGACCTCATCGACTTTGCCACGCACACCGTGCTGCACAATATGCTGGAGGGAATTATTTTTGTTACGGTGATCGTGTTTTTGTTCATGGCCGACTGGCGCACGACGGTTATTGTAGCCATTGTGATTCCGCTGGCCCTGCTGTTTGCCTTTATCTGTTTAACGCTTCGCGGCATGAGCGCCAACCTGCTGTCCATGGGCGCCATCGACTTTGGGATCATCATTGACGGGGCCGTGGTAATGGTGGAAGGGATCTTCGTGCTGCTCGATAGCAAGGCGCATCAGATCGGGATGGAACGGTTCAACCGCCTCAGCAAACTGGGCATCATCAAAAATACCGGTGGCGAACTGGGCAAAGCCATCTTCTTCTCCAAACTCATCATCATTGCCGGCTTACTGCCCATCTTCTCCTTTGAGAAAGTGGAAGGTAAAATGTTTTCTCCCCTGGCATGGACGCTCGGTTTTGCTTTACTGGGCGCCCTTATTTTAACGCTTACCCTGATCCCACTTTTAAGCAGCATCCTGCTTCGCAGAAACGTGCGTGAAAAACACAATGTATTTGTAGAGTGGCTTACCAAAGGCGTGATGTGGCAATTTAACTGGACCTACGCCCGCAAACGCCTCAGCATTTTGGTGGCGATCGTACTGGTGGCAGTTGGTTTGTTCTCCTTTAAATTCCTGGGTACCGAGTTCTTACCCGAACTGGATGAAGGCGCTATCTATATTCGTGCTACCTGTCCGCTCAGCGTATCGCTGAACGAGTCGCGCGATATTGCCAACAAGATGCGCAAGATGATATTGACCTTTCCTGAAGTAAAACAGGTGATGTCGCAAACCGGCCGGCCCAATGATGGTACCGATGCTACCGGTTTTTACAACGTGGAGTTTCATGTTGACATTTATCCAAAAGGCCAATGGAAAAGCGGCATGACCAAAGAACAGCTGATTGATAAAATGCAACACATGCTGTCGGTATTCCCCGGCATCGACCTTAACTTCTCCCAGCCTATTATGGATAATGTGGAAGAAGCGGTATCGGGGGTAAAGGGTTCGCTGTGCGTAAAAATTTATGGTGATAGCCTGGCTTATACAGAGAAGAAGGCTTACGAAGTATACAATGTAATGAAGCATGTGCAGGGTGTGGAAGACCTGGGCATCATTCGCAATATTGGTCAGCCCGAGCTGCGTATCGATCTCGATCAAAGCAAGATGGCCTTATACGGCGTTACCACTGCAGACGCCAATGCTACCATTGAAATGGCCATTGGCGGTAAAGCCGTATCGCAGATCTATGAGGGCGAGAAGAAATTCCAGCTCCGCCTGCGTTACCAGGAAAATTACCGGAACAACGCGGAGGCCATCAGCAACCTGCTGATCCCCACCATGCGCGGCTCTCAGGTGCCGGTAAAGAACATCGCCACCCTGGAGCGGTTAACGGGCCCCAGCATCATTTTCAGGGACGACAACCGCCGCTACAGCGCCATCAAGTTCAGCGTGCGCGGCCGCGACATGGGCAGCACCATCGCCGAAGCGCAAAGCAAAGTGAATAAAAGTGTTCAGTTGAACAAAGGGTATGACATGCAATGGGCCGGTGATTTTGAAAACCAGCAACGCGCTACCAAACGGTTAACGGAAGTAGTGCCGGTGAGTTTGCTGATCATCTTCGTCATCCTGTTTGTAATGTTTGGCAATGTAAAAGACGCGGGTTTAGTATTACTAAACGTCCCGTTTGCCATTATTGGCGGTATTGCCGCTTTACTGATCTCGGGCACCAACTTCAGTATTTCTGCCGGTATCGGGTTCATCGCCCTGTTCGGGATCTGTATTCAGAACGGTGTTATCCTGATCTCGGTGTTCAAGAACAACCTGCAAAAGATAAAGAAACATGAGTTTGACAGTCATTCGCTGGAGATGGCCATCAAAGAAGGGGTAAAGAGCCGCGTACGGCCCGTTATTATGACGGCCCTGATGGCGGCCATCGGTCTATTACCCGCTGCCCTGTCGCACGGGATTGGTTCAGAAACATCTAAACCACTGGCCATCGTTGTGATCGGGGGGTTGATAACCGCTACCGGTTTAACATTACTGATCTTCCCGTTGTTCTTTTATGCGGGGTATAGAAAACTAGGTCAACGCATGGATTAAACATGGCAATTAACAAAATAAAAACGGCCCGGTATCTTAAGGTACAGGGCCGTTTTGTTGTTTCTATTTTATAATAGATGCATCTATTGCATCATTTGAAGCGTCTATATAGTCAGGGTGCAGAAAATACGGTGCATCCTGTTAAGCCTTATAACTTGCTTTAACCTTTAAACATTAATTTCATTGTATTTTACTACAGTGAATTTTCCGAAAGCGGGAGAATGTTTCAAATCAGGAGTCTCATTTAAGGAATAAATTTTCCACCTATGAGGAAATTAATTCACATTGACCTAAATTATATATACAAAAAGTAGTTTATTATACGATTGGCGTATAATTTGAATGATGTTACATTAGTTTTTCAAAGAGTATTTTTGGATTAAAACGGGGGCGGATGTCCATCCAGCCCCTCTTTTAACCCACTTTTCAGCTAACTCCCCGTTGTTCTTCCCACAGATGTATTATAGTACACAATGCTTCCCGCTCGTAATGATCTTCATCACCGGTTTTATATGCTCAAAGTAATGAATGGCTCCTTTGATAGTCATTATTTAAACGTTAAGGGTGTTTGAATATAACAGCTGTAACAATGACTTAAACTTACAGCTGTTCCTGGAACCTGGAACTATTACTTTATACTTACATTTGCCCCACTCAAAACCAGCATATGAAAAAAGTTCGTTGGGGAATATTAAGCACCGCAAAAATTGCCAGGGAGAAAGTAATTCCAGCCATGCAAACAGGCGCTTATTGCGATATTGTCGCCATTGCATCGCGGAATAAAGAACAGGCGCAGGAAACAGCTAAGAAGCTAGGCATTCCGGTAGTGTATGGTTCGTATGAGGAATTATTGAATGATCAAAATATTGATGCGGTATACATTCCCCTGCCCAATCATCTGCATGTGGAGTGGACGCTGAAAGCCATCCAGGCTGGCAAACATGTGTTGTGCGAAAAGCCCATCGCGCTGTCCGGTGAGCAGGCCGCTCAATTGTTACAGGCGACACAACAGCACCCCACTATCAAAGTAATGGAAGCCTTTATGTACCGTTTCCATCCCCAATGGGTACAGGCCAAAATGCTGGTTGACGACGGCCGCATTGGCCAGTTAAAAACCATTCATTCTTTCTTTTCTTATTATAATGCCGATCCCAATAATATCAGGAACCAGAAAGACCTCGGCGGCGGCGGCATGATGGACATCGGCTGTTACTGCGTTTCGCTGGCGCGCTTATTATTTAACAGCGAACCGGTTCGGGTATTGGGTCATGTTACTATTGATCCGGTGCTGCAAACAGACACCATGACTTCCGGCATACTGGAATTTTCTGCCGGTACAGCCACCTTTACCTGCAGTACGCAGCTGATGCCTTATCAACGGGTTCAAATACTGGGCGCCGAAGGCCGCATTGAAATGGAGATCCCTTTCAATGCCCCACCCAACCAGGTAATCCGGTTATGGCTGCATACAAAAGAGGGTGCTGAAGAAATGAAATTCGATCCTGTAGATCAGTACACCCTGCAAGGCGATCTGTTCTCCCTTGCTGTATTGAACAACACCCCGGTTCCCACCCCATTACAGGATGCTGTAAACAATATGAAAGTTATTGAGAAGGTATTAAACGCCGGACTTAGCAGTCTTTAATGGCTTTCTGGCTCGTGCCGGAGGCTGACTCGTGTAAATAACGGGCAGTTAAAATGGTTTGCTGAAACCGGGCCGGCTTTTTTATAAAATCAGCCGCGCCTATTTCAAGGCATTTTTCTTTTTCCACCTCATGCACCGAGGTAGTGAACATTATGACGGGAATAGTTTTGTAAATGTTATGCGCTTTCAACCGGGAGAGCGTTTCCATGCCATTGAGAATGGGCATGTTCAGATCAAGCACGATGAGGGAAGGCATGCCTGATTCTTCCATCGAGGTCTCCAGGTATTTAAACACCTGCAACCCGTTTTCAACGAGGTATATATCATTTGATCGACCAATTTCCTCAAACGCCGTATGCAACAAATACCGGTCTTCCTGGTCATCATCCGCAATCAAAATGAAAGGTTTTTGATTCATCTTTTTTGTAATAACAGTAAACAATACAAATCAGGTAAGTACACGAGGTATTTACACGCAAGGACTACTTCTTCGGTTTTTCATCCTACTAAAAAAACAGCTAACAGTGTCTTAATCGGTACAGAATACTTACTAATAATCAGAGAGAGAACCGTGATCCTGAATTTGAAAGTGGTCTAAGGGCTTATTACTTAATTTCAATCAAGAGGTAAGTTAATACAGTAATGTGAAAAATAAAAATGTTTCATAAAATTTCGATCAATTCCCGTCATTTTACGGTGACAATGACTAAGTCGAAGTTAAACCTTTAATATGTGTATTACTGACCACTATCAGATAAAAAATAAAACCATTATTACCTGTACCGATCGCATTTAAATTGTAGTATATTTAATACCCGCTGCTATTTTTTTATCATCTTATCCCAATTCATTTCTTATCCCGCTTATAACTGTTTCCGCACCATGAGCTCTTTTCTTTCATTTATTCACCTCCAAAAAATTGATTATGGAAACGTTAGTGCACTATGGTCAAAAAGTTAGTCAACTGTATGATGCTTTCAACCGCCGCGACATCAACAGTATTCTGAAAACCCTGAGCCGCGACTGCATCTGGGAAGTAATGGGACAACCCGATATTCCTTTTGCCGGCATTTATCATGGCCCGGACGATGTACAAACTTTCTTCGGTAAAATGGACGAAGCGATGGACATTACAGAATTAAATGTTGAACACATTCTTGAAAACGGCAACATGGTTATTGCCTCCGGTCATTTTAATGCAGTGGCCCGCAATAACAACAAACGTTTCTCCACCTTCTGGTGTATGACGTTTGAGTTTAATGACAATGAAGAATGTGTGCATTTCCGTGATTGCTTCGACACATTAGCATGTTCCCGGGCGTTGAAAAGTTAATTACATTATTAAGTGAAGCTTTTATGGTTTTAAGTTGTTAGGTTCGTAAGTTATTAGGTTATTAAGTTTTTGAGTTTGTTAGTTTATTAGTTATTCTATGAACTTAAACTTTCAACTTTGAACTTACGAACTTAATAACCTACGAATCTAATAACCTATTCACTTTAGAAATACCAGAATCGCCGCTCCCCCTAATTCAATCTGATCTCCGTTTTGTAATTCGTGAGAAACGCCCGGCACATTCAACGACTTCACTTTATCATCCGTAGTATAAATGCGGGTCTTGTTGCCATTCTCGGGCAATCCGCCTTTGTCGGGGAATAAGAAGAATTTATCGAGCTGGGGATTGTAAAGAATATAGGCATGATTACGGCTTACATGTAAGTTAACCATGCCGGTTTGGGCATTGAATTGCGGATCGTCCTGCGCCCAGAACACGATATCGTTGGTATGAATTTTACCTGTTGAGAGTTTGGGATGTTTTGTTCTGCCTATATTGAATTTTACTTGTTGTTTGGGATTTAATTCATACTCGGGAAATTCCGTTTGTCCTACCAGCACCTGCAGGCGGGCCACGGAATATTGTTGAAAAAGGTCCTGGCCGCGCCGGATCACTTCCAACCCCATAATGCCATGGGTGATGCAATAGTCAGGCAGTTTATCTGTCACCAGATGATGTTCAAAGAACCAGCCGCCTGCGAGTTGAATGAAATTATTTACCAGCTTGCGTTCCAGGTGATCTTTCTGGAACATGCCGGGCATATCGTCGCACAATGCTACCTTCAGCGTTTCTTCCGATTCTTTATTATTGCACAGGATGTATAACCGCAAACCGGCAATGGTATGTCCTTTTTCATCGATGTAGGGTTTTAATCCGTTTATGATGAATTTAATGATCTCTTCCCGCTTTGCTTTAGTGGCCGGTATAGACAATGCCGGTTGCGTATGGGTGCGAAGGGGTACTGCTTCACTATTTTCAGGCCCTACTGGTGTGGGGTTAGTAAGGAGCCTTTTAAAAAAGTTTTTCATTGCGGTTATTAATTAAGCATTGATTAATTGTAGTAGCAACCTAAAACGACACGATATACCCTCTCTTCTCCAATACTTTGGCAATAGAATTAGCTACCAACACAGCATTGGAGCTACCCTTTCCACGCTCTATTCTTATACAGGTTACGGTGCGCGAGCGGTGATCGGGCGTGGGCGCAAAAAACACATACCACCCATCCGATTCTATCTCACCATTGATCACGCGTTCCGGCGTTCCTGATTTTCCGGCTACTACGATGTTCTTTATCTTTTGTTTTCCCGGCTGATTACTCTGATCGATCATATAGCGCGTTAGCGTACCTGCATAGGCGGTATCTTCGGCAATATCTACTCCTATGGCCATTGGCTGATTAACGCCTGCTTCTTTCAGCAAATACCGCGATGGCATCATCACGCCGTTATTGGCAATAGCGCCCGCCATCCTTGCCATAGAAGCTGGTGTGGACGTAAGTGAACTTTGCCCCCAGGCCAGTCCTGAGAACGGACTGCGATACCGGTTCTTGGTGCCCATTAATTTGGGATTGTTATAGGCCCGGCGATCGTGGTTCATCACTTCCTTCCGCCAGTCGGCCAGGTCTTCGGCTTGTTTTACCTTGTTGGTAGAAGGCGCAAAATCATAGCCGCCCCGCTGATCGATGTTCATCCCCGTCGCCTGGTACAAGGCGGCCATCTGTTCTTCCAAACTGTTTTCATTGGCCATGCGAATAAAGAAGATGTTGCTCGAATTTACAATGGCCTCGTGCATATCCACATAATTCACCTTGGGAATAAATGGCTCCTGTTCGGTTGGGTTATCGCGGAAGATCTCATTGCGGTAGATATCCCGGTATTTTACCTTAGTGGCATCCAGTCCCAATTTGTTGAAGGCCGCCATACCCGTCAATATTTTTGCGG